>DATAIM010000472.1:0-3352 GCA_036262655.1 Gemmatimonadaceae bacterium
CTGGGCGTCCAATGTCTCGCGTCCGACCATGACGATCTACCGCCCGAAGGGACGAAATACCCGCGCTGCTATCCTGGTGCTTCCGGGTGGCGGATACCAGGCGGTAGCGATGGATCTCGAAGGTACGGAGATCTGCGACTGGATTACGAAGCAGGGCGTCAACTGCATCCTCTTGAAATACAGGGTTCCGCAAACATGGCATCACGACCACGGCGAGATGGCCCCGAAGGTGCAGCTTCCCCTGCAAGATGCGCAGCGTGCGATGTCTCTGCTGCGATACCGAGCCTCTTCCTACAACATCGATCCCCGGAGGATTGGCGTCATCGGCTTTTCTGCGGGAGGGCATCTTGCCGCGGCGGTGAGCAACGCGCGGATGCTCACTTACAAATCAGTGGACAGTGCCGATCGCGAGCATTCGCGTCCGGACTTCGCAATCCTGTTATATCCAGGACATCTCTGGGATGGGACGAGCCCCAAGACGAGCCTGAAGCTTTCCCCGTGGGTCGAAATAAGCGCCGACGCTCCTCCCACTTTGTTGATTCACAGTATGAACGATCCTACTGACGATGTCCGGCATTCAATAGCCTATGGTCTGGCTCTGAATGCCGCGGGAGTACCGGTCGACATGCACCTGTACGCCAGCGGTGGTCACGCGTTCGGGCTGCGTCCAACCTCTGCGCCCGTCACCACAGAGTGGCCGAATGTCGTCGCAAGATGGCTGCGTACCAACAAGGTGTTGTGAAGCGCGATGTCAAAGGACATTTCTTGATCCAGAAAATCGCCGATATCTATGCGCTTATGCTGGAAGGTCGACAAAATCCAACTGCGATTTTGCCGCAACTGCGTGAGCTGGCCGCGAGTACCTTCTGGCAGGAGAGAGAGGTGGCTGCCACAGGATTGGTCGAGCTCGCGAAGCGTCACCCATCGGTCATGTTGGCTACGGCGGGAGAGTGGTCGCGCGATGATGATGCCAACATCCGGCGCGCCGCGAGCGAAGGTCTTCGCGGGCTGGTGCACAAGGATCCCGAGGGCGTGCGTCAGATCCTCGAGGTGTTGCGCGAGGATCCAGAACCTTACGTGAAGAAGTCAGTCGCAAACGTGTTGCGAAACGCGACACGGACGTACCCGGACTTCGTTGTCCGTCTCTGCACCGAATGGGCGAATTCATCCAACCCGCATACGCAATGGATTGTCCGCAATGGGCTCGGAAAGATGAAAGTAACGCGTCCGTCAGATGCGACTCGGATTGTCGCGCTTCTGCATCATAAATCCCCAAATGACTGAATCACGACGACTCCTCCGGCATTTTCTCGCCGCCCTTCGAATGGACATGACGTGAGGATTCACTTCACCGCCCACGTCCTCATTTGCGCGCTGGCGCGTACGCTGGTCGCACAAACGCCGGTCAGGCCAGCGCCACCATTTACTCCCGCAGGAGTCTGGCGTGGCACGTCGACGTGCCTCGTGCGCCCATCCGCGTGCAAGGATGAGGTCGTCGTTTATCGGATAACACCAATGAAGACGGCTTTGCGATTCCGCGTGCGCAAGGACAGCCTCACCGGCGGGTTGCGCCTCCCCGACAACATCCGGGTTCGGGATGTTCAACCAATACGCGCACGGTAACGCATTTCCGGAGGGATAGATTTAGCCGGACAAACCAAGTTGAATCTCTGATCAGGACGTTCCCGCCATGGCTGTCAAGCTCGCCGAAATGCATTGCTCGATCACTCACGCTCTGGTCGCATCTTTACTTGCGGCCCTGCCGGTTCTTTCATCGTGTGCGTCAGGAACCGCGGCCAAACCCCCAGCCCGACCCGCTCCGCAAACGACAGCACCCGCATCCCCTCAGCCAGCTTCGTCTCCTCAGGGCGCGTCATCTGGCGCCGCTACTTCCGCTGCGCCGCAGTCGTCGTCAGCCCCAAAACGTCCGCGACCGTACCGACAGGTAATCACCGAGCGTGCAATAAGCGACACCGGCGCAATCACAACCCATCGCGTCGAAGACCGATGGTACTTCGAGCTGCCCGATTCCCTCGTCAATCGCGACATGCTCTTCGTCACCCGCGTGGCTGGAGTGCCGGCAGGCATCGGTGGATTTCTCTCTTCAGGACAGTCAGTCGAAGAACGGCTCGTGAGATGGGAACGGCATGCGGATCGGATCGTGCTCCGCAGCCTGAGCTCCGAGGCTTACGCCGACGATTCTCTCCCGATTGCAATCTCTGTCGCAAGCAACAATGTCGGAGCAATTCTCGCGGCCTTCCCGATTCAGGCTTTCGGGCGGGACAGCGCGACGTTCGTTCTCGATGTCACGGACTTCTTCGGTGGCGACACACCGGGCATCTCCGGGTTGAGCGCCGCGGAGCGCAAGCAGTATCAGGTCCGCCGTCTCGATCCAGCGCGCAGCTTCGTAAGCGCAGTCAAGTCGTTCCCTCTGAATGTCGAAGTCCGGCACACGCAGACTTTCGAGGCCGCCGAGCCACCGGGGGACGCGTCGAGCGGCGCAATCTCGCTCGAGATGCGGCAATCCATCGTACTGCTCCCCAGGTCCCCCATGCGTCCGCGTTATGCGGACCAGCGCGCCGGCTTCTTTACGGTATCGCGAATCAATTACGGGCTCGACGAGCAAAAGGCCGCCGAGCAGACATTCATCAGACGGTGGAGACTCGAGCCGAAAGATTCCGCGGCGTACGCGCGCGGCGAGCTGGTGGAGCCTGTAAAACCGATCGTCTATTATCTCGACCCTGCAACCCCGGCGAAATGGCGACCCTACGTGCGCCTGGGAATCGAGGACTGGCAGAAAGTTTTCGAGAAGGCCGGATTCAAGAACGCAATTATCGCCCGCGATCCTCCGAGCACGAAGGACGATCCCGACTGGGATCCGGAAGACATCAGGTATTCGGTCGTTCGATGGGCCGCGAGCACCGTCAGAAACGCAGTCGGGCCGAGCACCGCCGATCCGCGCACCGGAGAAATTATCGAGAGCGATATCACGTGGTATCACAACCACATGCGGTCGTATCGCAATCGACTGATGATCGAGACGGGCGCAGCGAATCCGTCTGCTCGCTCCCTGGATATTCCGGAAGAGCTCATGGGCGAGACGATGCGCAAGGTGATAACCCACGAGATCGGACACGCGATCGGGCTTCCTCACAACATGATAGCGTCCGCTTCTTTTCCGGTTGACTCACTGCGCAGCAAATCATTCGTAAGCCGGTACGGCGTCTCAGCGACGATTATGGATTACGCACGCCAGAATTACGTCGCGCAACCGGGCGACGGCCTCGAGCCCCGCGATTTCATCAGACGCCTCGGACCTTTCGACGATTTCATCATCAACTGGGGTTACCGC
>DATAIM010000473.1:0-12046 GCA_036262655.1 Gemmatimonadaceae bacterium
ATCGAGCTGGTAACGCTTTGCGGCGAGACATGCCGTGCCCGCCGCGTGAGGCGAAGCGTCAATGATGCTGATGCGGCTGAACGGCGGAAGACCCGGAGGGGTAACATTCTTCCAGCTTTTACCCCCGTCGCGTGTGATGAAAGCGAGCCCGTCATCGGAGCCCGTCCAGATGGTCATGCTGTCATGGCGCGAAGGAGCGATCGTGAAGATCGTTGCGTAAACCTCGGGGCCGTTCATGTCGTGGGTGATCGGCCCGCCGGATTCGCCGAGCGTTGCGGGATCATGACGGGTCAGGTCGGGACTGATGCGTTTCCACGTCTGACCCTCATCCGTTGTCTTCCAGAGGTGCTGTGATGATGTGTACAGAACCTTCGAGCTCTGCGGCGAAAAAACTATCGGGAAAGTCCACTGCCACCGCTCGGGAAGCGCGCTCGCGGGCTCGCCTGAAAAGAACCGCGGATAAACCTGAACGTCGCGATGTTGTCCCGTGCGTCGGTTGAACCGCGTGAGCAGCGCGCCCTGACTCCCGGCGTAGATGATGTCGGGATTGTCAGGATTGGGTGCGATGTAGCCACTCTCGCCACCACCAACGTCGTATGCCCAGTCTCCTTCACGGTCATCGATACCCGTTAGATGATCCCACCCGGAGCTCGGCAGACACATCGTGCCCGCGTCCTGCTGCGCACCGCAGACGTGATACGGAAAATCCGTCGTGACTGTGACGTGATACAGCTGAGCTGTGGGAAAGCGTAGCGGCGTCCACGTGGTGCCGCCGTTGATCGAGACGGTACCACCGCCGTCGTTGCTCTCGACCATTCGATTGGGATCGTTGGGCGCGATCCACAAGTCGTGGTTGTCACCGTGCGGCGGACGCAGCTGCGTTCCGAACTTTGTCCCGCCATCGTCGGAACGATAGAGCCCGACGTTCAGAACGTAGACTCGGTCCTTGTTCTGAGGATCGGCGTAGATCCTCGTATAGTAGAACGCCCGCTGGCGAAGCTTTCTCTCGTCGTTCGTTCGCTTCCATGTGTTACCGCCATCATCGGAGCGAAATACTCCGCCCGAATCGGACTCGACTATGGCATACACGCGCTTCGAGTCGGCACCGGAGACCGCAACGCCAATCTTGCCCACCACACCCGACGGCATTCCCGGCGCACGCGTCAGCTCCTTCCAGGTGTCGCCACCGTCCGTTGAGCGAAAGAGCCCGCTGCCGGCACCGCCGCTCGACATTTTCCACGGAACGCGGTACGCCTGCCACATCGTTGCAAAAAGAACCTTCGAGTTGTTCGGATCGATTACCAGGTCGACCGCCCCTGTGGAATCATTCCGAAAGAGAATCTTCTGCCAGGTCTTTCCACCGTCCCGCGAGCGATAGACGCCACGGTCGGCGCCTGGCGCTGATGGTTTGCCCAGCGCCGCGACATAAACGAGATCCGGATTTTTCCGGTCGATGCGGATGCGTCCGATTGCCTGAGTGCTCGCAAGCCCCATGTGCGTCCACGTCTTTCCGCCATCGGGCGAGCGATACACGCCGTCTCCCTGCATGATGTTCCCGCGCAGCTGAACCTCACCCATTCCGATGTAAACGACATCCGGATTTGACTCCGCTACGGCCACCGCCCCCACCGACGAGCTTCGAATCTTCCCATCGGTGACAGGCCGCCATGTAGCGCCGCCATCCGTTGTTTTCCAGAGGCCGCCACCGGTCGCGCCGAAGTAGTACTCGTTGATCCGACTCGGACTTCCGGCGGAAGTGATGGATCTCCCGCCGCGATTGGGGCCCAGGTTCCTCCACTGCATTCCGCTGAAGAAACTGGAGTCGAATGCGGGAGACGTGGCCGGCACCTGTGCTCGAGCGGGCAGTGCGGTGGCAATGAACATGGCGGCCGCTATGACACGGATGCTGAACGAACGCCTGGGCGCAAAAGTCACTTGATTACACTCCGAACTGTCTGAAATGGTGATCGATGTGCCGGTAAGCGAGCACGCCCCACGACCGGTGCGTCATTCTTCCGAATGCGGGGTGGTCGGGCCATGCTCCGTCGCGTTTCCGCGCGCCGAACCGGTCGATCCCCCTTCGCAGACGCGCGATACCTTCAGCCCATTCGGCCGGCTCGTTCGTCAACAGCTCTGGCGCCGTCGGTGTCCCTTTAGGCCACGGCAGCCAGTATATGATCAGCTGCTTCAGCGGTGGAAATCGGATGGGGAGCTTTTTCGGCGCGACCTTCAACTCCCCGGTGGCCATCTGCATCGAGCTGCCGAGATGAGCCACCATTTGTGGCGCATTCATCCCTCCCCATAATGGCTTCGTATCCGCCTGGAGAAGTCCGAGCCTCTTCTTCAGTTCATCTCTCGATGACTCGTCCCACAGTGTCTTCATTTGGCTGTCCCCGATTGAGCCTCGAAAATTAAGTCGTTGGGTGGCGCTCCCCGGCCCTATTGTTGCTTTCGGTATTTGTTCGGGATACACTAAGAAGGGCTCATGTCATCTCTTTCCGCCGTCCCCGACCTCCGCTCGATTCTCGAGCAGCGATTCCCCGATGCGACGCCCGTCACCCATCGGACGGCGGAGCCAGTCCGGACAGGAATCGAGCTCCTCGACGCAATTTTACCCGGAGGAGGGCTACCGCGGGGGAGGCTGACGGTCTGGATGCCGCAGGGAGGGGCGACGGCCATCCTCCGTGCCTCCTGTCTTTCAGTGACTGCCACCGGCGAGCGATCTGCCTGGATCGACGGACTCGGGACGATTGCGGGCCAGTTCTGGGAAGACGGACCCGTTCTCGTTCGTCCTGCAAGCCGCCGCAACTCGCTTCGGGCGGCTGAGGAGCTGCTGCGATGCGGGGGATTCGCGCTTGTAGTGCTCACAGGGTCGGAGCCCGAGGGAACGGAAATGGTGCGGTTGTCACGTGCCGCGCGTGAGGGGGGATCCGCATTCGTCGCTCTGACCTCGCACACATCGATGGCGAGCGTCCGCGTAGTTTCGCGCATCATGCCACACAGCTACGTGTGGCGGCGGACGCCATTCGGTGATCCCGCCGAGGCATGTTCAGCGAGCATCGAGGTCCGGGCACAATCGCTTGGCTGGAACCGGGGCACGGAAATAAGGGTGCCCATTGTGCCGCATGAGCTTAGAGGGACACTCGACGCTGGGCTTCCGGACCGGCGTGGGCTCAAGCCGATGTGAGATGGGTAGCGGACGCCAGGCGGGAGCCGTACCACGAATCCGAAACTCCAGTTTGGGAATGTGTCTTGCTTGATGGCCAGAGAGACGGCACTGGCGATTATATGGGAACACATATATTCGCGCGACGACTTCTCTGATTATGACAGCAACGGCAGAAACCCCGCCTCTCTCTTCGCAGCTCGACCCTTCCCAATTCAAGATCGGCAGAATCCGCGCCCTCCGCGGGCCGAACTACTGGCGTCTCGCTCCAGTGGTCGCCTGCGATGTCCGGCTCGGAGAGCTGGAATCGGTTTCGTCAGTTGACATACCCGGGTTCCCGCAGCGGCTCGTGAAATTCCTGCCGAGCCTGGTGGAGCATCCATGCACGAAAGGGCACCGTGGTGGCTTCATCGAGCGGCTCGAGGAGGGAACGTTCATACCCCACATTCTCGAGCACGTCGCGCTCGAGCTTCAGACTCTCGCCGGAGCGGACATCGGGTTCGGACGCGTCGTTCCATCCGGCGATGAAGGCGTCTGGTGGGTTATCGTCGGGTACGAGGATGAGGATGTCGGAATACAGGCGATCTCCGATGCCGGCGATCTCATTCGCTCCGCAATCAGCGGGCAGCCGTACGATATCTGCAAAGTCGTCGAAAACCTGCGGGAGCTTCGCGAAGTCGTAGCACTCGGCCCATCTACGCGCGCGATCTTCGATGAAGCATCGCGCCGGGGGATCCCCGCGCGTCGTCTGAACTCCCAGTCACTGCTTCAGCTCGGACTCGGGAAGAGTCTCCGCCGGATTCAGGCGACGGTCACCGACTTCACCAGCTCGATAGCGGTAGAGATCGCGCAGGATAAAGACGACACGAAGCGCGTTCTCAAGAATATCGGATTACCAGTTCCTGAAGGCGACACGGCGCGGACCGCTGACGGAGCCGTCGAGATAGCAAACGAGATCGGATATCCGGTTATCGCGAAACCACTCGATGCCAGTCACGGGCGCGGTATTTCGCCGCGCCTCAATAGCGATGATGAAGTGCGCGCGGCGTTTCAGGAGGCGATCAGGTACCACCATCGGGTGTTGATCGAGAAGTTCGCTGACGGATGCGACCACCGGGTGCTCGTGATCGATGGAAAGGTCGTTGCAGTCGCGGAGCGAAGGCCCGCTCAGGTCATTGGAGACGGAGTCCACACGATTCGCGAGCTCATCGCCGAGGGAAACCGCGACCCGCGCCGGGGGAAAGGCCACAGAAATGTCCTCACACTTCTCCCCAATGACGACCGCACGGTCGAGTTCCTCGCGCAGACGGGGTTGACCGTCGACTCTGTCCCCGCGAAAGGAGAGACCGTTTGCCTTCGTGGAACCGCGAACCTCTCAACCGGCGGAACTGCAATCGACCGAACCGACGAGATCCATCCGGACAACGTAACCGCATGCGAGATGGCTGCCGGTGTGGTCGGTCTCGACATCGCGGGAATCGACATCGTTACGCCCGACATCTCCGTCCCGCTACGTGAAAACGGAGCGGTAATCATCGAAGTGAACGCCGGTCCTGGGGTTCGGATGCACACTCATCCGACAGAAGGAGAATCGCGAAACGTGGCGGCCCCGATTCTGGATATGCTGTTTCCGCCGGGCGCGCCAATCACTATCCCCGTCATCGCCGTCACGGGCACCAATGGCAAGACGACTACAACGCGTCTGATCGCCCATCTTTTCCGCAATACGGGAAAAATCGTTGGGTTCACGACGACCGACGGCGTCTACCTCCAGAACAGGATGGTCCGTTCCGGCGACATGACCGGACCATTTGCCGCCAATATCGTGCTCTCGAATCCAACGGTGGAAGTCGCGGTGCTCGAGACTGCGCGCGGAGGAGTTCTGCGTGCGGGCCTGGGATTCGACGAAGCGGACGTTGGAATCGTGCTGAACGTCGCGGCCGACCACCTCGGCATGCGCGGGATCAACACCCTGGAGCAGCTGGCCGACGTAAAGTCCGTCGTTCCGGCGGTGGTGAAGCGGCAGGGGCATGCGATTCTGAACGCGGACGAGCCGCTCGTCTACGCGATGCGCGAGAAGACCGGGGGTGACATTGCGCTCTTCTCACTGATGGAGCCGGGCCGGAACCCGGAGTTCGAGCAGCACCTGCTCAAGAATGGAATCGGCGCACGCATCGAGGGTGATACGTTCGTGATTCTTCGAGGACGCCTCCGCATACCTGTCGCCCGCGTGCGCGAAGTCCCGCTCATGCTCGGCGGAGCTGCGCGGTTTCAGCGAGGTAACATTCTCGCGGCAATTCTCGCGGCGTACGTACAGGGAATGCGTTACGACGATATCCGCGCGGGGCTTCAGGCATTCGCTCCATCGGCCAGCCTCACCCCGGGCCGCCTGAATCTCACCCGGCTCGGTGCCGTCCGGGTCCTGGTCGATTACGCGCATAACCCCGCCGCTATAGAGGGTCTGATGGAAGTTGTTTGCCATCTCCCCGCGCGGAAGCGCATCGGGGTTATCACCGCTCCGGGCGATCGCCGCGACGAGGACATCCGCGAAGTTGGACGTCTCGCAGCGACGCTAGATCATGTGATCATCAAGGAGGATCACGACCGGCGAGGGAGGGAACCTGGCGCGATCGAGAAGCTCGTTCGCGAGGGCCTGCTCGAGAAAGGGATGGATCGGGAACGGATATCAGTCGTGCTGGATGAGATCGAGGCAATCGAGGCAGCGCTGGAAATGGCGGAAGCGGAGGATCTAGTAACGGTGCTGGCCGACGACGTCCCCGCGGTGCTCGCCTACCTCGACCTCAAGAGTGGCGAGCGCACCAGCGGAGGCGCGCAGCCCTGATGCTGACGCTCATAGAAGGCGGGCACGTTTTTCGACCGGAAGCTGTTGGCAGTCCGTCGATCCTCTTCGTCAATGAGCGCATCGAGAAGATAGGCCGGGTGAGCCGGCGCGCGCTCGACGAGCTGGGATGCGAGTATGACGTGATCGACGCGGAAGATTGTTACGTCACGCCCGGAATAATCGATCCGCATCAGCATCTTCTTGGTAGAAGTGGCGAGGGCAGCCTCGCGCTGCAATCGCCGATGCTGTTTCTCACGGAGATCATCCGTGCCGGAATAACCACAGTGGTTGGAACGCTGGGTGTAGACACGACCATGAAGACGCTGCCAGGCCTCCTTGCACGAGTAAAAGCTCTGACGGAGGAAGGCATCTCGGCGCGAATGTGGTCAGGCGGCTACAACATTCCTCCGGTGACGATCACGGGATCGATCAGGACCGACATGCTCTTCATCGACGAATGCGTGGGATATGGAGAGGTGGCGATCTCGGATGAGCGCTCGCTTCAGACGTCGATGGACGAGCTGGCGCGGCATGTCATGGATGCCCATATCGGCGGGCTTCTGAGCGGCAAGGCCGGACTCACGCATTTTCACGTCGGCGATGGACGAAACCGGCTCGAGCCACTTCGTGAGCTGCTCGAGAATTACGAGATAAAGCCGGACTTCCTTTACCCGACGCACATTGGCCGCACACCCGAGGTGATCGCCGAGGCAGTGGGTCTCGCCCGCGAGGGGTGCTATGTGGATATCGACGTCGTCGAGCGGGATCTGGCGAAAACGTCCCGGATCTATCTCCAGTCAGGCGGACCTCCAGACCGCCTGACTGTATCTTCCGATTCCGATTCCAGCACTCCGGACATTCTCTACGACCAGCTGTGCGGCCTGGTGGTAAAGCAGAAGATGCCGCTGGAGCTGATGCTTTCCTTCGTGACATCGAACACGGCGAAGGCTCTCAAGCTGGACCAGAAGGGCCGGCTCGATGAAGGCAAGGACGCGGACATACTCGTTCTCCGCAGGGGCTCACTTGAGATTGTCGAAGTGATCGCGCGGGGAAAGCGGATGGTGCGAGACGGGTCCGTCGTGGTAAGAGAAAAGTTCCTCGAGGAGAGCTCCCGCGACGTGACGCTTACCGGAGCCAGGTTCGATCCGTCTACGGCTGGCCAGCTGTCCGACAGCCACCGTGCGGGCAACCGATCAACAGGTAACTGACATGACCGAACTGAGGCGATCCGACCGGGCGCTCATAATCATCGGCGGACACGAGGACAAGGAAGGCGACAAGCTGATTCTCCGGGCCGTTGCCGAGCGCGTGGGCAGCGGGAAGCTGGTGGTCGCGACCGTTGCTTCGGAGATGCCGGAGACGCTCTGGGAGGAGTACGAGCACATCTTCCGTTCGCTCGGTGTCAAGCACGTCTACAAGCTGTCGGTTGCGACGCGCGAAGAGGCGATGTCGGACGGATCTCTGCGCGTGCTCGACGATGCTACCGGTGTGTTCTTCACTGGCGGCGACCAGGTGAAGATCACGAGCCAGCTCGGCTGCAGCAAAGTGTGCGAGAGAATTCAGGAGATTTATGAATCGGGCGGCACGATAGCTGGAACCTCGGCCGGGGCATCGGTGATGTCCGAGACCATGATGGTGGCAGGGACCGGCTCAGAGACCCATCGCATTGGCGGCGCGCTCCGGCTCGCGCCCGGTCTTGGCCTCATTCGTGGCATCATCGTGGACCAGCACTTCGCCGAGCGCGGCCGGATTGGCCGGCTGCTTGGAGCAGTCGCTCAGAACCCCCGGATCCTCGGCATCGGTATCGACGAAAATACGGCCGTGATTGTCGAGCGTGACCGAAAGTTTACGGTAGTGGGGGAGGGTGGGGTCTGTATTCTCGATGCCGGCTCCTCGACGTACACGAACCTGACCGATGAGGAAACGGACAGGGCGCTTTCGGCGTTCGACATCAAGCTGCACATGCTGAGTCAGGGAGACATTTTCGACTGCCAGACGCGGCGGCCAAAGGCCCGGGCGGCGGAAGTCGTGGAGGAGGAGCTGCTGGGATCCAGGTAGTCTTCATCGTTATTACGGTGGCCGAGAAGGATTCGCCAGTCACCGGGTTCGCGGGCGCGGGTATTGCTTTCGGTATTTCTTCGGGATATACTAGCGCCCCCGATTATGACTTTCATCTGCATCTGGAGCCCCGATTGGCCGTCGACGCCGCTCGACCGGATCGCAACAGCGATTCTAAAGGTGGTGCCGCGGGTGGCGATCGAGGCGGCGAGGGGGCAGATATGGGCAGATGGCAAAAGCATGCAAATGCAGATGATTTGTGCTGATTTACGAACACTTCTAGCTCATCAAGGCGCCAGTAACGCACAACTAGGGGTCGCTGCAGTTCCGATAACTGCAGCGGTTGCTGCCCGATTTCAGGGTGGAAAGATGAGTTCTGCCCCTGCTGTAACCCTGGTCCCACCGGGCACCGACGGCGAATTCATCGCACGTCACCCCATCTCCGCGCTGGATCCCTCGGCCCCGCTTCAAAATCTGTTCGACGGCGTCGGCATCGAGATGTGTGGTGACCTGGCCCGGCTGGAGCACGAGGCCGTCGAGGTGAGATTCGGCGCCGAAGGAGTGCATCTCTGGCGTCTTTCACGCGCTGATGACAGACGTCTCGTCTTTGCAGCGATGCCGAGGACGCTGCCTCAATCATCGCTCGATTGGGTGGATTACACGCTCACAGATCCCGAGCGCCTGGTGTTCGTCATCAACGCTCTCGTGGAAAATGTGTCGTCCGCCCTCTCGAGCCAGGGTCTCTGCGCGCGCGAGATGATGCTCGTCTTTTCTCTCGCGAATCTGACGAGCTACGAGCATCTGGTGCGGCCATCGCGGTCAACGGCAAGCAGGCAGGCGTGGATGCGTCTCATCCGCACGCATCTCGACAGGATCGAGCTGCCGGATGCCGTCACCGGAATTGCTCTCCGCGTCGAGTCGGTTACGGGCGAGGTCGAACGGCAGGGTGACATCTTCGACAGGGGATTCGCGACAGCACGGGCGACGGAGGAAACCGTCGCGCAGCTTCTCGACGACCAGGGCGCGGTGATCGTCGTTCCATGCAACAGTCGTCATCCGCTGATAGAGAAGAGAACGCGCTGGCAGATTCAGGAGCCCGCTCATGCCGCGCGTGCGCACATGGTCAAGGCGACTCATGGCGATCCCCAGCTCACGCTTCAGCTGTACCAGGAGCCGAGGCGAATTGTGGTGAAAACGGCGCGGCGGCGGGATCACGATCTTCCGGTCAAGTATCGCGACAGGGATGCGTGGGTTCTGATCGAATCTGCGGCGGGCCCCGATCGGGTGTCGGGCGAGCAGTGGGAGAAGCCATTCGCGAGAGAGTACTACCGCTGCGTCACCGAGTCGGGTGCTCTCATCTGGATATTCCGGTCGGCCCTGGATGAGGATGATGCGTGGTACATCCACGGCTTCTGGGATTGAACGGCACCGTTGCTGTTTCCTTGCACTCCGCGTGACAACCCCCAGGCGCGAGGGTTAATTAGCCACACCTGAGCGTTCCCTGACCGAGAAACAGAATTGACCCGCGCAACGCCTTACCTGCTGCTGGCGCTCGTGCCCTTGAGCGCACGCGCCCAGCAGAAAAGCATCGAGTACGAGATATCATTTCCCAACAGGGCGCAGCACGAGGCCAGGGTGAAGGCCGTGTTCCGCGGAATTCCTCGACAATCAACGCTGGAAGCGAGGATGGCACGGTCGAGTCCCGGCCGCTACGCGTCGAGCAGCTTCGCGAAAAATATCTACGACGTTTCAGCGACCGACATGCGCCCTTCGGGTTGGCGGATCGCGACTCAACTGGCGCCAACAGCGGATTCAACCGTGTTCACAGCGCCGAACATGCAATGGTTCATGGACTCACCAATCGAGGTGATGAAGGAGTTCCGGCACAACTGGCTCGATTCAAAGGCAGAAAAGGAGAGGCGATTGCAATGACAGTCGCCGAGCTGATCGATCTGTACGAGTTCAACCGGTGGGCGCACGAGCGGTGTCTCGCAGCGGCAGCCGAGCTGAACAGTGAGGAATACGGTCGCGGATTGCCGGGAAGCTTTCCGTCGTTACGCGCAACGCTGGAGCATCTGCTTGCCGCAGAGGTTGTGTGGCTGTCCCGATGGGAGGGTCACTCCCTTGGCGATCCGCCGGATTACGGCGGATGCAAGGACGTGGGGTCGCTCACCTCGTTGTGGAATTCGTTCTGGAATCGCCAGCGGAGCTTCCTCGAAGCGCTCACCGAGGATGACCTTGGCCGGCTCGTCGGGATTCGAACGCGCAGTGGCATCGAGACCGTGCAGCCGCTGGCTGACACGATGATACACGTCGTGAATCATTCGACGTATCATCGCGGGCAGGTGGCAACGCAGATGCGGCAGCTTGGCACTGCCGCACCGTCGACCGATTACTTCACCTACTGCCTGACGCGCGCCGCGGACCAGTCGACGGACGACTCGTCCGGGTCAGCGGATTAGCCGCAGACACCGCCTGCCACGAACCAGCACCGTGTTTGTGGTGATGTCTTGAAGAACGTCAGGAGAAAACCCGCCACTTTCTGCACGCCGGTGCGGGAAGGGTGTGTCCCGTCCGCCAGAAAATCCTGTGGTTCCCATCTGAGTCCGTCCGCTCGGGGCGTCGCACCGTTGGCCCACAGATATGGGCCCCACGCGATCCACGGCGCCACCGTAGCGTAATTCAGGTCGCCCGCAACCGGATCCACGACACCATTTACCCTCTGGTTCAGCTGAGCGCGGATGAGCCACTTCACTGAAAATCCCGATTCATACGCGTAGGGTTCCGGGTTCAAGTCTATCGTCGCGTACCCCGCGTAGATGCGGCTGGAGAGAAAGACCTGCTGAAGGTTCGGATATACCGCCTTCAAAGTTCGGACGATGGCACCGAGAGACCGCTCGAGAGCAAAAGCGTCCGCGTCGGCGGATGGGAGCGGCAGCGCCGGCTGTGCGTTCGCTTCCTTGATCCACACTACCTGGACCTGATTCTCACTGAGACCTCGCTGCGTCAAACGGTCACGGACGATCGCGTATGCCTTGTCCGCAGGGTCGTCCCAGGCGGGAGCGGTGAGCCCTCCCACCGCGCCATTTATCATGACGAGGGAGGTGTGATTCACCGCCGGGTCTGCATCAGCCCTGCCGATGAAGCTCCACGAGTCGCAGGTTGCCGCACCGTCCACAGACGTGCAGGCCTCGTTGCGCGCGTTCGACATTCCGACGGTCAGCAACACGTACTTGCCGCCGCGATTCGGATTGCCTTGAAGGTCGCGGGGAATAATCGCCCTTCCTCTGGCAATTCCCTCGAGAGCGTGATCAGCGGGCATCGTATTCGACGATGGCGGATACAACCCTCCCGTGTAACCCTTGTACGCGATTCCAGCCATTTCCGTGAGCGGAACCGGCGTCGAAGTGATGTTCGAGGGGTTCGAGGCTTCCCGCACCTCGAGTCCGGAGAGCGGCGCCGCCGGGTGCTCAGCGCATGCAACGGAAAGAGACACCGTAAAAATGGCAGACAGGGCGGCGACGGCTCGCGACCTGTCGATGTCAAGAAACGTAAGACTGCCCTGTAATAGCTTTTTCATTGTAGGACCCAAAATCCGAAGAAAGTTGGTTGGTGCTCGCAAGCTGGGGACCCATCGGGGCACTTTGCGAGGGGTAAATGCCGGAGAAATAAGCACTTACGGTGGAGGTTAGCTCCGACTCGGTAAACAACCGATTATCTGCGGCGACCGCCGCGAGAGGTCGGAGCGGCCTTGCCAGCGTCCAGGCAAGCGACCCCTTTGAGAACTCGTGGTGCCAGAATGGCGGCGGGAACGAAATGAGGGGACGGGCTTTGCGACCCATGATTTCGCTCCTGTCACGGCGAGCTCTCAGCCTTTGACGTGATCCTTTGCCGGGAAGGCCTCTCCTGAACCGAGCTGGTCCGAAGATCCGAGTGCTACGGACAATCCTGCGGCCATCAATGCTTTTCGTGACATGGGC
>DATAIM010000474.1:0-5459 GCA_036262655.1 Gemmatimonadaceae bacterium
CACAGCTGAATGAGATCGTGTTCCCGGCAGGACGGCTGCAGCCGCCCTTCTTCCATCCATCGTATGATGAAGGCGCGAACTATGGCGGGATCGGAGGCACAATCGGTCACGAGATGTCGCATGGATTCGACGATCAGGGCCGCCAGTTCGATGCGAGCGGAAACCTCGCAGACTGGTGGACTCCCGCGGATGCGAAGAACTACACCGACAGGGCGAAAGTCGTGGAGGACCAGTACAACGCATATGTCGTCCTCGACAGCCTGCACGTGAACGGAAAGCTGACCCTCGGCGAGAATCTGGCGGATGTCGTCGGAGTGTCGGTTGCGTACGACGCACTTCAGAAGGCACTCGCCGGGAAGCCGCGAACGACGATGGATGGCTTTACTCCTGAGCAGCGATTCTTTCTCGCATACGCCCAGGCGCGCCGGGCGAATTCGCGGCCCGAGCAGCTCCGGCTCCAGGTCCAGACCGATCCTCATTCGCCTGGTCCATTCCGAGTCAACGGGCCGCTGTCCAACATGCCGGAGTTCGCGAAGGCATTCGGCTGCAAGCCCGGCGATCCGATGGTGAGACCGGAGGCCGTTCGGGCGCAGATCTGGTAACAATGGGTTCGCCACACAGTTGAGGCGTGACTCAGGGGTCGGGATGACTCACGGCGAGCTGGTGGCGGACGAGATCCGGCGAGCGCTGCGCGGGCCCGCGTGGCATGGCTCCTCACTGATGGAGCTGCTCGCCGCTGTTTCCGCCGACGAAGCCATTCAGCGCCCGATTCCGACAGCCCATAACATCTGGGAGCTGGTGCTGCACATTACATCGTGGTCGAACATCGCGTATCGCCGAATTACCGGAGGGCAGACGCAGCCATTCGACGGAGAGGACTGGCCGCTTGCAGGGGAGCCCACTGTGAATCGCTGGGCGGCGGCATGCGAGGCGATGGTCGAAAGCCACGAGCGTCTGACTGAGGTAGTCAGCGGCTTGAGCGACGACCAGATGCTCGCAAACGCGCCGGAGAGTGCGAACTCTGTTGCCGTGATGCTCCACGGCGTTGCGCAGCATGACGCCTATCACGGTGGGCAGATAGCGCTGCTCCGGAAAGTCGTGACGACACGGCACCGGCGCGCCGCCACTTGACCACCCATCAAAGGATTCTGGAATGAATGCACAGTTTCGTTCGATGCGGCCTGCCCCCGGGGACTATCCACCCTTCGCCGCCGGATACGTTGCCCGCGTTCCCGATGGCGATATTATCGATACCCTGAGCCGCCAGATATCGGAGACGCTGGCTTTGCTTCAGCCGGTTCCCGAGTCCCAGGGCGAACATCGATATGCGGATGGGAAGTGGAGCATCCGCCAGGTCGTCGGCCATCTGGCTGACGCTGAGCGTGTATTCGCATACCGTGCGCTCCGCTTTTCACGGGGCGACACGACGCCAGTGGAAGGATTCGACGAGAACCTCTATGTCTCGAACGCTCCTTTCGCGCGCGCGAAGCTCTCGGACCTCGTGAACGAGCTCGAGCATCTTCGGAGAGCATCGATCCACCTGTTCGCGAATCTTGACGCAGAGGCGATGGACCGCCGCGGCATAGCGAACGGGTTCCCGGTGTCGGTTCGAGCACTCGCGTTCATGATCGCCGGACATGAGAGCCATCACTTCGAGACGCTTCGCACGAAATACCTCGCACGCCCCAACGAGTGATGCGATGAATCGGCGTGCATTCTTTCAACGCGCTACGGTTACCGCAGCTGGTTTCGGTATTCTCCGCGAGCTCCAGGCCTGTGCTCCTCCACCCCCTGCGGCTCCACCCGCACCGGCGATTCTTCCCGGCAATTTCGCCGAGCTCCGTGACCGGTACTTCCTCTACCATCTCCAGAAGAATCCGGTAACCTCGACGTACCTCGGCGGCGATAGCTACGCGCCCGAGCTCGCCGATTCAAACACGCGGCTCCGCGATTACCGGGAAACCGCGCTCGCTGAAGAGCTGCGTTCATATACGTCGCTCAGCGCGTCGATCCAGCAGCTTACGCAAGAGTCACTGGCGAGTGCGACCGACCGCGCCGATCGTGAGTTCATGGCGGCGCAGCTCGCGTTTCTCATCCATCAGACGGGCGACCTCAAGTATTACCAGCGCGCTGTGGACACGTACGTGAATGAGCCGTTCCGCGGCGTCGACTGGCAGATACAGCAGATGCCGGAGCTTCCCGGCGGACTCCTCGGTAACGAGAGTGACTGGCAGCAGGTCGTGACGCGGACACTTGCGATCCCGGCGTATCTCGCCGTCGCCAGAGAGAATCTGCTTGCGGGAAAGAAGGCGGGAAACATTCCCGACAAGCGGATGGTGCAGCGTGACGGGGTCAACGGCAGCCGCGCAAACGCCGAGTATTTTCGCGACACGCTGCCGAAGACGGGGCAACGATTCATGGGAGCGCGAGCGTTTTCCGGCGGAATGCAATCGCAGATCGCAGCTGCGGGCAACGCGGCGGCAGGGGCATGGGAGGAGTTCGCGGCCTTTCTCGGTGCGACGTACGACGTCAACGAGACAGCCGATCGCTTTGCCGCTGGTGAGCGCGAGTACGAGTGGCGCGTGCACAACGTGCTGCGTGATCCGCGAAGTGCTGCCGAGCTGTACGAGTACGGTGCCGCGCAGGTCGCACTTTACACCGGCAGGATCATCGATGTGGCGCGCGAGTTCTCGGCGACTGCAAAGCTCAATCTGCCATTCGGGTCACCCGCCGACAGCTACGCGAGCGTACAGCGCGTACTCGACTTCCTCGGAAAGGATGCGCCGAAGGACGACGATCAGCTCTTCAAGTGGTACAGGGATGCCGGATCCCGCGCGGTGGCATACGGCAGGGAGCACAGTCTTTTCGACGTGCCTTCCACGTATCGGCTCGACGTAGTTCCCACTCCTCCCGTTCTTCAGAGCGCGATCGACGCCGCTTATTATCCCGCCCCGCCGTTCAGGAAATCGGGTGTCGGGCGGTTTTATCTCACACCAACGGGCAACAGCATCGAGGCGCTCAAGCTCAACAATTTCTCCTCGGTCGCGGACACCGCGGTGCACGAGGGGTTTCCGGGGCACGACTGGCACTACAAGTACATGACCGAGCACAAAAGCGGAATTTCCAACATCCGCTGGCTTACGCCCGGCGCGGTAGAGGATTCGTCGGCGATGTGGAGTGACTCGATGGCCACCGAGGGCTGGGGGCTCTACAGCGAAGAGCTGATGAGTGAGGCCGTCCCCAATCACAAGTACGGGTTCTACACACCGGGGGAATACCTTTACGAGCTGAAGGGGCAGCTGCTTCGCGCTGTCCGCATTCGTGTCGACGTCGGTCTGCATACCGGGCGAATGACGTTCGACGACGCCATCGACTACTTCACCGAGCACGTGCAGTTCATGCCCGGCGCTCGAGCTCGCGCAGCGACCGACCCCGCTGCGAAAGCCGCGTTAGACGCCGCGTCACGCGCCATCTATCGCTACTCCAAGTGGCCGACGCAGGCGATCACGTATAATCTGGGCAAGAACGCAATCATCGAGCTGCGCGAAGCATGCAAGGCCCGGATGGGAACCGCGTTCTCCGCAAAGAGGTTTCACGAGCGCTTCATGTCCCAGGGACAGATTCCCGTCGCTTTCATCCGCAGCTCGTTCCTGGACGAATGCGGACCTGCCGGACCCTCACAATGACGACACGTCGAACCTTTCTCTCCGGGATGGCGGGCGCCGGGTTTGGCGCGACTGCAATGTTCCGCGAGAACGCGATCAGCTCCCTATTCAAGGCGAACCTGATTGCAGGCGACCGCAGCGCCGCGGACGTAGCGCAGGATGAGTCGTACTGGGCCCAGATTCAACGTGCGTTCGATGCCGATCGAACGATGATCAACCTCAACAATGGCGGGATCAGTCCGACGCCGAGTCACGTTCTCGAGGCGATGATTCGCGACTTGAGGTTCACGAACGAGCTTCCGGTGGAGCACATGTGGCGCGTGCTCGAGCCGCGCATCGAAAGCGTGCGGCGTGACCTCGCGCGGGAGTTCGGATGCGACCCGGAGGAGATGGCGATCACGCGCAACGCGTCGGAGGCGAACGAGATCATGATCCTCGGGCTCGACCTCCAGCGCGGTGACGAGGTGGTGGTATCGAATCAGAACTACCCGCGGATGCTCACTACGTGGGATCAGCGCGTGCGACGTGAAGGAATCGTCCTGAAGCAGGTGTCCTTCAAGGTTCCGCCGCCTTCACAGAAGTACATCCTCGAGCAATTCAAGGCTGCGGTCACGCCAAGAACGCGAATCATCGAGGTGCCACACATCACCAATCTCACCGGGCAGATCATGCCCATCCGTGAGCTCGTCGACTTCGCGCGGCCTCGCGGAATCGAGGTTCTCGTAGATGGTGCTCATGCCTTTGCCCACTTCCCGTTCAAGCGGGACGATCTGGGCGCCGACTTCTACGGAACGAGCCTGCACAAGTGGCTCCTCGCGCCGATCGGCACCGGATTTCTATACGTCCGCAAAGAGAAGCAAACGAAGCTCTGGCCGCTGATGGCGGCGGCCGCCGCACAGGACAACGACGTCAGGAAGTATGAGGAGATTGGAACGCACCCTGCCGCGAATCACAACGCGATTTCAGCTGCTCTCGCTTTTCACCGCGGTATCGGCAGCGACAGAAAGATCGCTCGACTGCGCTATCTTAGGGACCGATGGGCGAAACGGCTGCTCAAGGAGAGCTCGCGTGTGAAGATTTCGACGCCGCTCGACAGCAGGTATTCGGGCGCGATTGGCCTCGTTTCGATCGACGGCCTCGAATTCGACAAGCTCGGCGCCTGGCTTATGTCGAAGCACCGCATCGTGAACACACCGATCAAGCACGACGAGTTTCAGGGTCTTCGCATCACCCCCAACGTCTACACGACGGTCGACGAGATCGACACCTTCTCCGACAAGGTGCTCGAGGCGATAAAGAAAGGCATTTCGTAGGCGATAAGAAAAACGAAGACTCCAGCCGAGCCTTCTGCTTCCGGAGCAGGATTCCGCCGGTTCAAACCCAGTCGCTCCGGCTTGAAAGTGCAGCCCTCGCAATGCCTCGGATTGTGTGGTTTCGCTGATTTAACTCATTTCGCGCATGCGCCCATTAGCGCTCGAAGAGGAGGGACGGGAGGATCTCTCTCGGCATCATAAGATTGGGAGCGCTATTACCGGTGTTATATGACCCTCCGGTGAAGACAACGACAGCCTCAAGGGATGGTATGACGTAGATCTTCTGTCCGCCGTTGCCCGAAGCAACGATCGTTTTTACGCGGACGCTGCGCCCGTCGCGAGTGACATCGAAATCCTGATGCCACCACAGGTAGCCATAACCACGAGATCCGATCTCGGTATACCTGGCGGTCGATCGATCGATCCAGGCGGTAGACACCACCTGCCGGTCGTGCCACTTCCCGTGAGCGAGAACCACTAT
>DATAIM010000475.1:0-1869 GCA_036262655.1 Gemmatimonadaceae bacterium
TCGAACCTCGTCCGGAGCACGTGATGCTGAAGAAATCCTTCCTCGTAAGGCTCGCGGCCGCCACGCCTCCAGAACGTTTTTTCCCATGGAGTGAGCGGGCACCCAAGATCGAAGAACATCGTCGCCGCTGCCCACGTCACAGCGGAGAGATGGATCCACAGAAATGACGGCCACAGCAGAACGAGCAGGCTGCCGAGGACGACGAAAACGACGTAGCCGGTGTGCAGCGCGGCAACGAGCCGCGCGAGCATCCGCCACGTCACTTCACGGCCTTTGGGTCGAAGTGAGGATTCTCGATGATCCCTATGTGATTGCCGAAGGGGTCGAGCACCGAGGCGACCTTGATGCCGCCGCCGACTTCGCTGACCGGCGACTGGATCGTTGCGCCCATGCGCTCCATGCGGCCTGCCGCCGCGGCCGCATCGTCAACACCCCAGTACGCGGTGCATCCACCAGGGCCGACAGACTGCGCATTGGGGTCGAGACCAAGCTCGAAGCCTCCGATGTTGAAGCCGATGTAATACGGTTCGTCAAAATATGGGTCGATCCCGAACGCGCTCGAGTACCATTCCTTAGCCCGCCGCAGGTCCGTGACACCGTAGATGACGGTGCGGAGGCCGAGGAATCTCGATGATTCGTCACTCACCTGTTGCTCCAGCTGAAATTGGTTTCACGCCCCACATGGCTGCGTTTCGATTGAAGCGCGCAACATCCGTCGCCTCGAGCCGGGCGAGCGCGGCGAGGTACCGGTCCAGCTCGGCGGACAGTTCCCGGAATACGACATACGCCGCTGCCGTTGGCCGGGCGTCACCTGTCTCGACACTGCGCCGCAACGCGGCGAGACGGTTGTTGAGGCGGATCGGAAAATTGAGCGGGTCCTGGCCGCTGCGATTTCTTACCTGATACAGTGCCTGCTCGATGCGGTCGAGCTCGGGCGCCATCTTCCTCAGCTCCTGCTGCACCTCGGAGCGCTTGCTCGAGGCAAACCGCTCATGGAGCTGGTCGCGAATCGCGCGAATTCGAATCACCGCCTTGTTCGCGGCATCGGTTTTCTCGTTGATTCTGGAGGCCAGTGCGAACTGCTCACGGAGGTCAGCGTCAGTCACGCCGATGAGCCGCGGGTCACGCCGGACGGTGAAGGACTTCGTCTGCGTCACTCCGTTAGCCGATATGCGCACCTGGTACTTCCCCGGAGGCGCAATCGGGCCGGAGACGGCATTCGCGCTCCAGAGAATCATGCAGTCGAACACAGCTGCACCAGGGTAGCGCATGTTCCAGGTCACCGTATTGAGTCCGGCCTTCACGGGTGCGCGAGGATCGGACGGACGGTTCATGTCACAACCCGGCGTAGTTGCAGGCACCGGCTTGATTGCCGTATCGCCCGGCGCACCATTGATCGCGCGAATGAGCTGCCCCTTTGCGTCAAGTAATTCAATGCGCACGCTGTCTGCAGGCCGGCCAAGGTGGTACTGGAAAGTCGCGTCGGTGACGTTGCGTGTGACGAGCGGAGGAGTGAACAGGTGCACTGGCGCGCGCGCGAGTGATGCCGACAGCTCCCGCAACGGCGTGATGTTGGCGAGCACATAGGCGGACCGTCCGTGAGTGCCGATCACGACATCGTTACCCGTGAGCGCGATGTCAGAGACCTGAACGTCCGGGAGATTCAGCGACAGGGACTGCCAGTGATCGCCAGCGTCGAACGACACCCAGATTCCATGCTCGGCGCCGGCGTAGAGAAGGCCCGGCTTCTTCAGGTCCTCGCGCACTGAATGCGTGTAATCGTCTGCTCGAATGCCGTTGACGATCCGCGTCCACGTCGTTCCAAAATCGGTGGTTCGATAGATGTACGGCGCTCGGTCATCGATCTGG
>DATAIM010000476.1:0-1981 GCA_036262655.1 Gemmatimonadaceae bacterium
TGTAGTCGCATTCTGCTTCGCGACAGTTCTCAGACCCTCTATCTGCGTGGCCTCAATCCGGAGGCTCCGAGCCTCGCGAAGCTGATTGACCTTCTTCGACAGGAGATCGACAGGCTCGCGCCCGAGAAGGTCATTTGCATCGGGACATCGGGAGGAGGATTTGCGGCTATCCTCGCCGGTCACCTTCTGAAGGTCGATCAGGTGCACGCGTTCGGTCCAACAGTGTACGCGTCTATCTGGGCGGTGCTGCGCAATCGTGACTGGCACCAGCTGAGGAATCGCTGGTATGTACTTCTGGCGGGGGCCGTGGTTCTGCCGAGGTCCGTCAAGCGTCTGCTGGATCTGAAGCCCGTTCTGAATGACTGGAACGGCCGCACTAACTACACGATCCACGTCTGCACTGATAACCCTGTCGATCTCGGGCGCGCGGAATATCTGAGCGAGTGCCCGCACGTGAGGTTGGCGCGTTACGATTGCAAGGGCCATTCGGTCACCAACCACCTCGTACGGGAGCGCTTGCTTGCGAAAGTCCTCCAGGAAGTTGGGGCGCCGATGGAGCGTGCTCCTTCCTCTCCGGAGGCGGTCACAGTGCAGAGCTGAGCTCCCGCATCGAGCTGTACTTCGGCCGTACGATCTGCGCGCCTCGGTAGAACATGGATCACAGGGCACCGCCTAAAGGACTGATCATCGTCACCGGCATGGCTTTCTACCTGCCTCTGCCGGGGGTGATCTATCAGGTCCTTCATTATATGACTGGCCTGCGGAGACTCGGCTACGACGTGTATTACGTGGAGGACAGCTATCGCTGGGTCTACGATACCAGCATCGACGACATAGTCGGGGACGCTACGCCAAACGTCGCAATACTCTCGGCCGTTTTCGACCGATATGGCTTCGGGGGAAAGTGGGCATACCGAAGTGAACTTGATGCGAATGGATGCTTCGGGCTCGACGCGTCGGGGATCGTGCGGCTTTATCGCGAAGCTGACGCCATGCTCAATGTTACGGGCCAGGATCTGCGCGGCGACCAGCTCCTCTGCCGGCGCCGTATCTACATCGAGTCCGACCCGTTCGCGACGCAGGTTCGTGTCAGCCAGGGCGACGCAGTAGAGAGTGCACGCCTTGCCGCGCACGATACGCACTTCACATTCGGTGAGAACATCGGCGCTGCCGACTGCAGAATTCCGGAAACGTCGATCAGGTGGCTTCCCACCCGGCAGCCCGTTGATGCCGAGCTGTGGAAGCCCCCATCGGGGAATGCGCGAAACGCGGCGAGGCGATCGTATTCCACGATTACGAGCTGGGTCAACCACGTCGACAGCGTCGTGTACGAGGGCGAGAGGTACTTCTGGCAGAAGGATCGGGAATTCGAGCGGTTTGCCGAGCTGCCGAAGCGATCGCCCGCGCGGTTCGAGCTCGCGTCGAACGGCGGTGAGTACGTTCCCAGAATTATGAGCGACAACGGTTGGAATCAGGTGTCGGTGCGCGACGTGGCCGGTGACGTCGAGAGCTATCGCCGATACGTGTGGAGCTCACGCGCTGAATTCACTGTTGCTCGAGACCAGTACGTCCGGCCAGTGACGGGGTGGTTCAGCGACCGGAGTGCCTGCTATCTCGCGGCTGGAAGGCCCGTCATCACACAGGAAACCGGATTCAGCAAATTTCTTCCGACGGGCCAGGGGCTGTTCGCTTTCAGTGAGATGGAAGACATCCTGACGGCAGTGGAGGCGATCGAGGCGGATTACGATGCGAACAGCCGGGCCGCGCGAGAGATAGGACGCGAGTACTTCGCGGCCGAAAAGGTAGTTGGCAGCCTGATGGAGCGGGCGGATCTCGCGTGAGCAGCGGCGTGAGCGTCAGTGTCATCGTGAACAATTACAACTATGGCCGCTTTCTCCGTGAGGCGATCGATAGCGCTTTGTCCCAGACCTACCCGCGGAAGGAGATCATCGTCGTCGACGATGGGTCAACCGATAACTCC
>DATAIM010000477.1:0-4271 GCA_036262655.1 Gemmatimonadaceae bacterium
GCTGGAGTCTTTCATTCACCGAACGGGCACCGGTCGGGGTATCGAGAGCGTGCGTTACCAGGGCGTCGGACAGGAATGCACGAATGGCTGGTTCCTGCAGCTGCGTCACTCGGACAGCGGCCGTTCTCGAGCGAATTGTGGGAAGAAGTGCCCCGGGCTCACTCGATGTCAGAATGATATTTGTGTTTTCGCCGGGCTCCTCGAGCAGCTTGAGAAAGGCATTCGCCGCCTGATCTGCGCCCTCCTGTGACACCATCCGCTCGGCGTCGCCGATGATGAAGACTTTGCGATTGCCGATCGCTGGTGAGATCGCTGCCTCCTGTACGATGGCTCGCACCGTGGCCACGAAGATTCCCTCGCTCCCGGAAGGAGGTGCGTAAAGGCCTCCTTTTGAGACACGCTCTGCGATCGCATCCTGATAGTCGTCGCGCACATCGGCGAGCTGAGGATCGGGATCCTTGGGGCGGGGGCGTGGAAAGTACCAGTGAAGATCGGGGTGGGTGACGTTCCGGCTGTACTGGCAGCTCTTGCACTTCCCGCACGGGCGGTCTTCCGCTTCGCATAAAAGAAGCTGTGCGAGCCACAGGCCGAGCCGCTGCTTACCGACGCCGCGCGGCCCGTGAAACAGGAGACTTGCGGGAAGATTTCCCCCCGCAGCGGCTTTCGATAGCCGCATGCGAAGGTCATCATGTCCGTACAAATCGATCAGTGGCATAGCGGAATATTACACGTAATCAGGTGGTTCCAGGCGTGAGGTCAGGTGGCACGTTTCCTGACGCCCGACATTGCGATTAGCTTGACGCCAGGAGGATTCGATGGCTGGAGACCTGACGGGACGTAAAATCGCGATGCTGGCCACTGATGGGGTGGAGCAGGTCGAGCTCACCGCGCCGTGGCAGGCTTTGAAGGAGGCACGTGCCGACGTGTCTCTGGTATCGATCAGGCACGGTGAAGTGCAGGGGTTCATACACGAGGAGAAGGCGGACACGTTCCCGGTCGATGCGCTTGCGGGTGAGGTCACCGCCAGGGACTTCGACGCACTCGTGCTTCCCGGTGGCGTCCGGAATACGGAGGCATTGCGTGCGACGCCTGCTGCCGTCGAGCTCGTGCGTGCCTTCATGGAGGCCGACAAGCCGGTTGCGGCCATCTGCCACGCACCGCGTCTGCTGGTGGAGGCTGGCGTGGTGGAGGGAAGGACCCTGACGTCGCATCCGGATCTCGCCGACGAGATCCGTGCTGGCGGCGGATCGTGGGTCGACAAGCAGGCCGCTGTGGATCAGAAGCTTCTCACGAGCCGGAAACAGGAAGATCTGCCGGCCTTCTGCGGCAATCTGATTGCAATGTTGCAATCGGCGATCGATGAGCGGCGTCTCGACAAGATGGTGGAGCAGAGTTTCCCCGCCAGCGATCCCTTGCCGGGCCCGATCGCGGCGTCCTGATCGGTCGCATTCCTGCTGTGAGGCTACTAACTTTGTAGTGCAAAGTACTTGACACGCCTAACGGCCCCAGCATATGATACGCCCATGACATCAGTCCGCCCACTGAGACCGGCGCCGGCGCCGGAGCCCGCATCGCTTCACGGCAGGGCGATGGACAATCTGGCTTTCATTCGCAACACCATGGAGGCCGCGGGGTCATTTACCGCGGTGTCCGGGTGGGGAATGGTCGCAATCGGTGTGTTTGCGATGATCGTGTCAGTCGCTGCTGCCACTCGCCAGACCGAGACCGCCGCGATGAACTGCTGGATTGCGTCGGCGTTTCTGTCGCCGCTCATCATGATATACGCAATGATGAGAAAGGCACGAGCGGCGAAAATGCCCCTTCTCACCGGACCGGCACGGAAGTTCGTGCTGAGCTTTTCGCCGCCGATCATTGTCGGCGCACTTTTGACGTTCGTGCTGTATCGCGCCGGCCTGATCGAGGCGATACCGGGTGTTTGGCTTCTGCTTTACGGCACCGCGGTGGTCGCCGGCGGAGCGTTTTCAGTCAAGATCGTTCCCGTGATGGGCCTCTGCTTCATGGCGGCCGGTGTAATCGCTCTTTTCACCCCGGTCACCTGGAACGACTGGATTCTCGGGCTTGCATTCGGTGGTCTTCACATCGCATTTGGAATTCCAATCGCCAGGAGTCACGGTGGCTAAGAACGGGGCGGCGCGAGATGACGCCCGCGCGCACAATCCGATGAAGGGCGCACCGGTGCGCCGTCCTCAGCCGAAGAAGGCGGAGGAGCTGGATCGGCTGATTCACGAGCGGCTTCGCCTCGGAATCGTCAGCGCGCTTGCGGTCAACGATTCCCTCAGCTTCAGCGACCTCAAGAAGCTGATGGATACGACTGACGGCAATCTCAGCGTTCACGCGCGGAAGCTGGAGGAAGCCGAGTACATCGCCTGCACGAAGTCGTTCGAGGGGAGGATGCCGAAGACGCAGTATCGGCTCACCGCAGGGGGCCGCCGCGCGCTGGAGCGGTATCTCGACCACATGGAAGCGCTGATCCGCGCCACGCGCGATCGCTGAGGCCGATTGGGAAAATGAGCTCCTTTACGCCGCGCGGCATTCACGTCGCGATCATCATGGATGGTAACGGTCGCTGGGCCACCAGTCGCGGCCAGATGCGCACCGCGGGACACATCGCCGGCGCTCGGACGGTGCGGAAAATCGTCGAGGCCGCGCCCGACTGTGGCATCGGCACCCTGACTCTTTATGCGTTCTCCGCGGACAACTGGCGCCGCCCGAGTCGTGAGGTAGCGCTGCTCATGCGGCTGTTCCGGCGCTACCTCGTCTCGGAAGTTGCACGCTGCGTGACGAACGGCGTGCGGATGAAGATCATCGGCCGGCGCGACAGGATCCCCGCGGAGCTGCTCCGCGCTATCTGCAATGCGGAGAATGCAACGAGGGACGGACGGACGCTCGACCTGCGAATCGCCGTCGACTATTCGGGACGGGACGCGATCATTCGTGCCGCGCACCGGGTGCGACTCGAATCTCATGCGGATCCGGATGCCGAGCGTGCATCGTTTGCGCGGGCGCTTTCGCACGTGGACAATGGGATCGGTGCGTCGCGTGACGTGGATCTCCTCATTCGCACCGGCGGCGAGCAGCGCCTGAGTGATTTCCTGCTGTGGGAGTGCGCTTACGCCGAGCTTTATTTCACGCGCCGAATGTGGCCGGATTTTTCGCCGGCGGATCTCGCTGCGGCGGTCGACGAATTCCGGTCGAGAGAGCGCCGGTTCGGCACGGTCCCCGCGGCGGCTGCGGGCTGACGCCGACGCAACAGCAGTACAGCGGCTGGACGTCAACCAGGTCGATTTTCATGGAAGGGACTGCAACCCTTTCACCGCCGAGAACGCAGGGATCGCAGGGAACTGCAAATGCTTTTGTAAAAAAATCCACGAAGGCCTGTGATCAGCAACATTCCAGCGCCGCAGGCCTCTGCGCGCATTGTTTTTCTCGGCGGCCTCAGTGGCCGCGGCGGTAAAAGTGTAGTTGCCGTCCCTGGGTTCCCTGCGTTCTCTGCGGTAAAACCGAAGTGGCAGTTCCCGGCGTTGCCGGAGGCGCAGCGGATGCCATCTCTCAGGAGATCGTTGCGAACGCTGGTCCGTAACGTTGCCCGTTTCTCCACGTCTACCAGTCGTCACCGCGCATGGTGCGCGGGACATGAACGACCTGGAGGTTCGATGTCGAAGTTTCGTACGGCTGCCCTGGGCGCCGTTTTAACTCTTGGTTTTACCGCGCTCGCTGGAGCACAAGTTCCGGCCGGCACCGATAGTGTACGCAGCGACACGCGCGCTGTCGCTCCCCGGCGCGGCGGGGTCGAGGGTCCGCGCCGCGGAGCCTTCGATGGTCCCCGTCCCGGTGTAACGGACGGCCGGCGTCCTGGAATGCTGGACGGCCGACGCGCGATGGTGGACCGCCACCGCCGCCCTATGCGCCGCCATCATGAAGGAATTCGTGGACGACATGGCGCGATGCGTGGACGACATGGCGAGATGGGAAGGCGCACGCTCCGCGGACGTGGCAACCGCACCCGACTCTCCGGTCTCAACATCACGGATGCGCAGCGCACGCGCATCCGTGCGATTCGCGATAAGTACCGCCCGCAATACCAGGCGCTCCGCGACCAGGGGCGGAAGCAGTTCGACTCACTTCGCTCGAGCATTCAGAAGCGGGACACCTCGACTGCAGCCCGGCAGCGTGTGCGCGCGCAGCGGGAGCAGCTGCAGCAAAATGTGGAAGCTCTCCGCACGCGCGAGCAGGGGGAGATTCGCTCTGTT
>DATAIM010000478.1:0-3107 GCA_036262655.1 Gemmatimonadaceae bacterium
AGCTCGCATCAATCGGGCTCGATGCTGAAGGGATCGCGCGCCGCGTGAGGCAGATAAGACAAGGCGATACGCGGGGCGCACGGCTGCGCGCAGGGTGATGCGCGTCGGTGTAATCGGCCACAGCGGCTACGACGAGCTGCAAGCGATTCTCGAGGGACTTCTTCGCCTCGCTCCCGATCTGGGCCTGGACTTGGAGTTCGAGCCGGAGATGCTAGCGGTCGCCCGGGCTGGCAAGGCCCTCGACGATCCTTCAGCTCTCGATGCCCTGATCACTCTCGGCGGCGACGGCACACTTCTGCGCGGAGCGCGCCTACTCGACGGTGCTGCGGTACCCATCCTGGGTGTCAACCTCGGCCGCCTCGGATTTCTTACGACATGCGGAACAGAGAACGTCGATGATGCGCTTCGACTGCTGGGCTCGCGCAGCTATGTCGCCGAGGCGCGCATGGCGATTAACGCCGTCGCGCTGGACGGTTCCGGGGCGAGTCGCCAGGAGTGGAGAGCGCTGAACGACTTCGTCGTTCACAAGGGCGGGTTCGCTCGCGTCGTCCGCGTGGGAATCAGCGTGAACGGAGAGTCGATTGGCACCTATGCCGCTGACGGGGTGATCGTGTCGACTCCAACCGGAAGCACTGCTTACAGCCTTTCTGCCGGGGGTCCTGTGGTGGTGCCTACGGTCGAGTCCATTCTCCTGACGCCGATCTCCGCTCACGCGCTGGGCGTGCGTCCGCTGGTCGTTCCGCCGGATGCGGAGGTGGTGATCGATACATCCCACAGCTCGGAGGCGCTGATGGTCACCGTGGACGGGCAGGTGGGCACGGAGCTGATTCCCGGCGAGAAGCTCGTCGTCAGGCGCGCTCTCGATCCTGTTCACATCGTCCGGCTCCCCGACACGAGCTTTTTCGAGAGGATGCGCGCGAAGCTTGGGTGGGGTGGGCCACCGGACGATACGTGACAGCAGGATGCTGACCGAGCTGCGAATCAGGAATTTTGCGATCATCGAGTCGCTCAACCTCCCGCTGGCGGATGGCTTCAACGTGTTGTCGGGCGAAACCGGCGCGGGGAAGTCGATCATCGTCGGCGCGCTCGGCTTTCTACTGGGAGAGCGCGGCAGCTCCGACCTGATCAGAACCGGTGCGCCCAAAGCGATGGTCGAGGGCGTGTTCGACATCGCCGACGCAACCACGGTTGCGGAGATGGTCGACGAGCGGGGCATCGAGGCGGATGAAGGAACCGTGGTCCTCAAAAGAGAGATCTCCACGACGGGGCGGGGGCGCGCCTGGGCCAACGGTACGCCGGTCACCGCTGCCATTCTTGGCGAGATCGGGCGAGCGCTCGTGAATCTTCATGGACAGCATGAAGCGCAGGCGCTGCTGGACAGCGAATCGCAGCGGCGGATTCTCGACACGTTTGGAGGCGCATCAGAAGAAGCCGGGAAAGTCGCGGCCGCCCACCGGGATCTGTCGACGATCCGGCGGGAGATATCGCAGCTCTCATCCCGCCGCGGGGAGGCCGAAAAGCGCGCCGACTACCTGAGACATGTCGTGCGCGAGATCGAAGAGGCGAAGCTGACGCCGGGCGAGGATAAGAGCCTGGAGGACGAGGCCCGCGTTCTCGAGAACGCAGACGAGCTTCGCGGGCTGGCCAAGAGTATCAGTGCGCTCCTTTCCCAGGACGACGAAGGAGTTCTCGAGCGGCTCTCGTCGGTGAATCGCTCGCTGTCGGCAATTCAACGCGTCGATCCGGCTGGACGACAGCTCCAGGAATTGTTCGACGCCGGGTTCTACGCGCTCGAAGAGCTTGCGCGCGGCGTCGACGAGTATGCGGCGTCGGTGGAGCTCGACCCCGAGCGTCTGGAAGCAGTGCGACGGCGGCGCGAGGCGGTCTACTCCCTCACCAAGAAATACGGACCGTCGCTGGAGGAGGTCATCGAGACAGGACGGAAAGCGCGAGGCGAACTGGATCTCGTCGAGTCGGCGTCGTTCGATCTGGCTCAGCTGAAGGCCCGGGAAGCCGCCGCTTCTCAGCGCCTCGATGCGGCTGCAAAGCGGTTGACGGACCTGCGCTCCGCCGCCTCGAAGAAACTCTCCAAAGCTGTCGACACCCTTCTTCCGGACCTTGGAATGGCTGGCGGAAGATTCACCATCGTTCTTGCACCGCGGGAAACAGCGGGGGAGAACGGATTCGAGGACATAGAGTTCCGCGTCGCGCTGAACGTCGGTCACGATGCGCGGCCATTGGCACGCGTTGCTTCCGGCGGAGAGCTCTCGCGAGTCATGCTCGCGCTCAAAACTATTCTTGCACGTGCGGATGCAGTTCCAACGCTGGTGTTCGACGAAATCGATGCCGGCATCGGCGGAAAGGTAGGGTTGCAGGTGGGTGATACGCTCCGCCGCGTGGCGGAGCATCATCAGGTATTTGCGATCTCGCACCTGCCGCAGATCGCCGCGCGCGCACACAACCACATTGTTGTTGCGAAGGCGGCCCGCGGCGGAGTGACCACCGCTGACGTCACCGTCCTCGAAGGTTCCACACGAGTTGTCGAGATCGCGCGGATGCTGGGCGGAGACCCCGAGAGCAAGGTGAGCCGAGCGCACGCGAAGGAGCTGCTCGAGAGCGCAACATCGGCGTGATTTTCCCGCCGCCGCAGATACCGTGGCAGATAACGGGGAATCACTGGCTGACCTTGCCGTGCATCCATCCCGCTGACGCATCCATCTACGCTGCGGGTGTCGTGCACGCGCAGTCTCGCGGCGCGGTGGAGTTTGCGGGTCATGCCGATTTCGTGGAAGCGCGTGGTGCGCCGCTGGCCCGCGTAGTGATATCGATCGGCGATCGAGAGTACCCGCTCGGCAGTGAAGGCATTGCGTGGGAGAGAGAGCTTGGGTGGATTCCGAGCTTCGCCTGCCGCCTCGGTGCGGTGATGCTCCGAGGAACCATCTGCGCGCCGCACGGACGGAATGCAGATGTGTCCGGCGCGGTCATTCTCTTCTCCGTGGAAAACCGCGGACACGCGCCTCTCCAGGTTGCCATCGGTCTTAAGGGTTCACTCGGCCACCGGCAGGTTCGAGTGCGAACAGCGCGCGGGTTCAGCGACTCACATTCAG
>DATAIM010000479.1:0-10268 GCA_036262655.1 Gemmatimonadaceae bacterium
ACGGGCCGTACCCTTCTTCGATGAGACGGGGCAGAATCTCGCGCGCGTTTCCGACCCGGAGCTCGATACGCGATGAGAGCCCAGCCCTGTCGAAATTCTGCTGCGCTACCTTCGCATGCTTCGGATCTATCTCGATGGTCACCAGACGCCCGTCGGATGGGAGCGCTCTCGCCATCCAGATCGTGCTGTACCCACCGAGGGTTCCTACCTCGAGGATGCTTCGCGCACCCATCATGGCTGCAAGAATCGCAAGCAGCTTTCCCTGCGGAGGAGAAACCTGAATCGATGGCAACCCCGCTTTGTCGCTTGCTCGGACGGCAGCGTCGAGATCGTCGTCCTGATTTACAAGGACGTCGCTGAGGTACTCATCGACCGCCGACCATAGCTCCTGGCTCATTATCTCTATCCTCTATTGAGTTACCGGAAGTCCCATCTTCCGCACGAGGGCGACGAAGCGCGGCTCCATCCGGAGGGGATCGACTACCGGATGAACATTGAGATACGCCATCCAGCCGCGGCGCTCTGCATGTGCACGCTCGGCCCAGTCGATCGCTTTGTCCGCGTTACCAAGCGCGATGTGCAGTGTGGCCATCTCGACCGGCGACACGTAATCGTGCAGGGCCCGCTCCTCCAGAAAGGCAAGAGTTTCATTCGCCGGCTGGCGATTCCCCGCTCGCGCCAGCGCCAGCGCAAGGGTCACTCTCGTATACGTTACCGCGCCCGGGAGCTCGACCGCTTCGCGCAGCACGCGTTCAGCCTCTTCATGCTCTCCAGCCATCGTCAGGATCATCCCCATTACGCGGTAGCTTTCCTCAGCTTCCGGATTTATCGCGATCGCGCGCTCGAGATGATACTTCGCCTGGTCGAACCGTCTCGCATAGAAATAGACGTAGCCGAGAGCACGCCGCATCGAGACGGACCCGGGGTCGATCTCGAGACCTGTATGCGCTTCGATCAGCGCTTCCTCGAGATTCTTCTGAGATGCGAGCAGAAACGCATACCATTGGTGTGCCGTTGCGTATCTCGGATCCAGCTCGATCGCGCGCCTGAAAGCCGCTCCTGCGCCCTGCCAGTCCCAGTCATAAATGAAAAGGCTCCACGCGAGAGATGCGTGAGCTTCGGCAAGACGATCGTCCAGCTCGAGAGCCTGTCGCGCATACTGTTTCGCCCTCCTGAAGCCCTCGTGTACCGCCACGTTCCTGTAGTCGACGTGCAGAGCGTACGCATCGGCGAGACCAGTGTACGCGAGAGCATACCGGGGATCGCACTCGATGGCCTGCTCGAAAAACTTGATTCCTTCCGCAACGCCGTCCTGCGTCCGCTTGTTCCACGCGTAGCGACCACGCAGGTAGAGACCGTACGCCTGAACATTCTGCGTCCCGCGGGTTACCTCGGGCTGCTCAATTGTCGCGAACGAAGTCGCTCGGAGCGTGTTGACGATGGTTCGCGCAATCTCGTCCTGTATTGCGAACACATCATCGAGACGCCGGTCGTAGCGATGCGACCACACCAACGCGCCGGTGTCGGTTGACGTGAGCTGGACAGTGATGCGCAAATCGAGGCCCGCCCGCCGCACCGTTCCCTCGAGCACTTCCGACACGTCGAGCAGAGCTCCGATGGCGCGAACGTCCTGCGGCTTCCCCTTCAGCGCGAAGACTGAAGTTCTTGAAGCAACCCGCAGCCCGTCGACTTTTGCAAGCGCATCGATCAGCTCATCGGTAATTCCGTCGCTGAGGTATTCATTGTCAGGTTCGGGACTGGCATTCACGAACGGAAGCACCGCGATGCTGCGCGATGTGAGTGCGGAGCGTCGCGGGCTTTCATTCCTGCCCTGCGCGAGCGCGGTGGTGAACTCGGCTACAGTCGTGAATCTTTGCGCCGCATTCTTCGCGAGAGCACGCGCAACGGCTGTCTCTACACCGGTGGGCACCTCGGGCCTGATTGACCTCAGCGACTTCGGTTTTTCGGTCACGTGGCGGGCCATCGTGGCGAGCGTGGATGCGCCACGGAATGGTGGATCGCCCGCCAGCATCTCGTACACAACGCAGCCGAGCGCATAGATATCCGTCGCCGCGCCGATGTCATCGTCGCCTGAGGCCTGTTCCGGACTCATGTACTCGGGGGTGCCCAGGGCCATTCCGCCTTTCGTCAGCGGCTCCCGGTCGCTGCCCTCACGTGCGTGCGCAATGCCGAAGTCGGCGAGAAGCGCGTGTCCATCTGCGAACAGGATGTTCTCGGGCTTTACATCGCGATGAACGAAGCCATTGCGATGAGCATAGTCGAGACCGGCTCCGACTTCAGTTGCGATCCGGATCGCCTCCTCCACTGCCAGCCGTTTTTCGCGCTGGAGGAGGTCGCGGAGCGATCCACCTGCGACGTACGGCGAGACGTAGTAGAGGAGTCCCTCTGCCTCACCGGAATCGATCAGCGGAACGATGTGCGGATGAGACAGCCGCGCCGCGATTCCGATCTCCCGGAGAAAACGCTCGCCGCCGACCGACGCACCGACGTCGGCGAGCAGAATCTTGATCGCAACTTTCCGCTGGTGTTTCCGCTCTTCCGCGAGATGAACGACAGCCATCCCTCCGCGCCCCAGAACACGCTCGATCGCATAGCGATCGCCGAGGGCGCGCGTCAAAGTGTCGCTCATACCCGACGAATATAGCTGACATGCGCGGCTCGCAGCCGAACCGCGGGAGACCGCTTACTTGATGGTGACGTATTTCTCGAGCCGGGCGACCTCGGCCTTGTCCACGTACTTCCCTATCTCGCGCCGGAACTGCTCGATCGCAGTGTATGGACGGTACTCCTCGAACTCGTGCCGCATCCGCCGCCCCACTCCCGGAATCAGCATGATCTCATCGGCCGTTGCGCTGTTCAGGTCGATCGGGATCCAGACCCGCGTGTACACGGAATCGCGTTGTTTCTCATCGAGCTTCTGCGCGAGAATCTTATCGACCGCGAGCATGCTGGTATACGGGCGGCTCGCGACCACCTTTGCTGCCACATCGGCTGGAACGCCGGCCGCTGTGAGGTCGGCGGCGCCGGCAGTATTCGGATCGACCATTCCTCCCGTCCCCGGAGAGGAGTTCGCGGCACCGGCAGCAGACTGACCGGTGGCTGTGGCGGGATCGATTACGGCGGCCCCGGTCTTGACGGTGGTATCCACGCCGGCCGCCGGTTTGTCTGATGCGCGGGCCGAGTCACGGTTGCAGCCAGCGATGATCAGCGCGAATAGTACGAGTGCGGTCTTGGTCCTCACTGAAGATCTCCAGATGGTGAAAGGTTAAGCCGAGCTGCGATGGCTGCCGGTGTAGCTCCAGCCGAATATGAGACCGAGCAGGCCCGTCTGTGCAAGCGCGCCCGGAGCAAGAGCGGGTGTCGCGCCTTTCAGTGCCCTCCATGCAAGTGCCAATCCGGCAATGTCAGGGTCGCGCTCGCGCGCCCATTCCACGTTTCCGGAATAATGCAGATAAACACCAAGCAGGCCGATTACCACGAACGAGATCATCGTCATCTTGAAAAGGCGAAGAGTCGTCGAGCCAGGCCTGAGCCATACCGCTATCGTCACGGCGAGGCCTGCGCCGAGCGCGAGCAGGGGAATCAACTGGTTGAATGAGTCGGTATGGTCGAGCAGCAGCAGCTCGGTTATGAGGCCGACGATTCCAACGAGCACGAGACCGAGCGTCATCCGCTGAAACTTCGGCAGGGTCAGGCTACTGCAGCTCCCGTTCGACCAGCGGTGAGCTCGCATCCGTTGTCGTAGGATATCTCTACCCTGTCGCCGCTGATCGCGCGAACCCGATCCACGCGCGCGCCGATCAGCGAGCAGATTGCATCGCGAAAACCCGGGTCCGGATAACGGGTTCTTCTGGAACCGGCGGAGACGGCAACGTCGCCTCCGAGCGGTAACAAAACGGCTCCAAAATCCAGCTCCACCGCGGCAGCAAAAAAGCGAACCGAGTGCAGTCGCCGCCCGCTGATGTCGGGGAGCGGAGCCGGCGATGCTGAAACGAGCTGCAAGCGGTGGGATTGGCGATCACGATCGATTCCTGGAGTGTCGATGATCGCATCCCTGTCGCGGGCGGATGAGGTATCCAGCATGTCGCGGCTCACATGTCCTCGCCGACGGTGGCGGTGAAACTGTTCCCACGCAATGCCGAGTGCGTGGCCGCTTCCGAGGCCGGCGATTCCGGCGAAGATCCCAGCCGCGATCACGATGCCGAAGAAGTACCAGAGACCTTTCACAAAGCTGCCGCTTTGGAGCTGTGCAGCGAGCAGCCCCCAGGCAAACGGCGCCGCGCCAATGAACCCGGCAAGAAAGCCAAGGTATGCGGCGAGATCTTTTATTACCGTCCGGCGAAGCTGATAGAACTCCGAGAGAATCGATACTCCCTTGTTGAAGGCCCGTTTACAAATGTACGCCGCGGCGGCTGGATTGTCTCACGCACCCGCGCGCGCAGCACGTACGGCGGGCACTCTGCTTGCTCTTCTCAAGCAGGCCATCCTACGTGAGTGACGAATGAGGAGAATCAGCAATGCAGTGCGCGGCGGTCTTGCTTCCATCGGTTTGTTCGTGGCGATGGGGTGCTCGAGTACAGGTGGGCTTGGAGGAGTACTCGGCAGCGTGCTCGGCGGCGGCGGCGGGGCGAGCCAGGTAAGCGGCACCGTACAGCAAATCAATACGCGGAACCAGCAGATCGGGATCCAGCAGTCGAATGGCCAGACTGTAACGCTGACCTACGACAATAACACTCAGGTCGTGTACCAGAACCGGAACTATCAGGTTTCCTCGCTGGAGTACGGTGACAGAGTTACCGCACGAATCACAAACGGCAGTGGAAATAACAGCGGGTACTATACCGATCTTATTCAGGTCGACCAGTCGGTGACTGGAAGCGGGGCAGGGTCCGTCAGTGGAAACGTGCAGAGCTTCGAGGGAACGGTGCGAAACATTGACCGCACGAATGGTTTGTTTTCGCTCGAGTCACGCAACTTCGGTACAGTTACGGTCTCTCTTCCATACAATCCGCGGCAGGGGGATCTCAACCGGTTCCAGTCGCTGCGTTCAGGAGACTACGTCCGAATCTATGGCATCCCGCTGAACAACTCGAGGGTGGAGCTCCGCGAGTTTTACTAGATCAGGGTTGACGTTCCGCTGTTCGCTTGATCGACGCCAGCATCGCACCTCGAATGAGACCGCTGCCGATTCGAATCAGGGCCCAATAGGGCAGGAATCGGCGGCGTGTCGCCGCGTCGGCACAGAGCACTCGCGTTTCCGTCGCCAGCTCTGTCTCGGCACCGTCCTCTCCGACCGTAAAGTTCCAGACGGCGCGAGCCATCCCGGCCGGGATGACATCGTTCCGAAAGGCTTCGGCCACAGGTGTGCAGAGCGCCCCGCTCGGGAGCCAGAATTTCCCTTCGAGCCCGATGACGATCTCGCGCGGCGGATCTTCGGCGAGAATCCGAAATCCGCGATCCTCGAAACTGCCGAGCGTGACCGCTTCGTGGCGGGCGTTGCGAAACTCGCGGACGCCAGCGAGGCCACGGCTCAATGTCGACGGCATCGCGCGCAGAAACATCAGCGCGCGTGCGAGGGAGCTCTCTGCGAGATCTGCTTCCCGCAGAGCAGCATAAGTCGCCGCCTGTGTCGCCATTACGCGGACACGATGGCGCTCGGAGACGTCAAAATTCGGGAGAAACGTGTCGATGAGCATGATGTGCGGTGCCTCAGCTAAAGTGCAACACGTTGCTCGAGCGGAGTAGTGCTGGCCTTCCCGGCTGCTGGCGGCGGCTTCGTGCACTTTGCACATTGTGGACTCAGGTATCGAGCGATCGTGTAATAACGGAGGAACGAAGTGCAGATTTGGTCGACATCGAGTAACTGGATCGCAAAGGCTGATCGATGAGCGGCTCGCCGCAAACGCCCGTCGTGGGCCAGATGCCGAATCGTGCTCCGCACAATAACGAGCTGGACGTGTATGGTCTCACTCACCCCGGGAAGGTGCGGAGCAACAACGAGGATCATTTTCTCGTGTGCGCGCTCCAGAAGCGGATTCATGTTTACCACACAAGTCTCCCGGATACGTCGATTCTGACGGAAGGCGAGCACCTTGCATTTCTTGCGCTTGTTGCGGATGGCGTGGGAGGAGCCAAAGCAGGTGAAGAAGCGAGTCGCATCGCGCTCGAACACGTCGCGCGTTACGTCACTGAATCACTCGACTGTTATTACACGAACGACGCGACAGACGACACGGGATTCATGCACGAGCTCGAGGAAGCCGCGCTCAAGGTGCATGCGGAGATTGCCGTTGAAGCCGCGGCTGATCCCGAGCGAAGCGGTATGGCCACAACGCTCACGTTATGGCTCGGCATGTGGCCCAATGCGTATCTCCTGCAGGTTGGGGACAGCCGATGCTACACTCTTCGCGACGGCGAGCTGCTGCAGATCTCCCGCGATCAGACGATGGCTGAGGAATTCGTGAAGCAGGGCGTGTTCAATCGCGAAGACGCCGCCTTCAAGCGGTGGGCGCATGTGCTCTCGAGCGCGATCGGCGGACCCGAAGCTGCACCGAGCGTGACCAAGGTGCCGCAGTCCTGGGGAAGTGTGGGACTGATGTGCAGTGACGGGCTCACCCGGCATGTCTCCGATGAGCAGATCAGGGACCGGCTGCTCAACATCAAGTCGGCGAAGCAGGTATGCGAAGATCTCCTGCAGGATGCACTGGACGCAGGCGGGGAGGACAACATCACGATCATCGCGGGCAGGATGCTGCCGGCGGAGCAAGCGGTCTGAGAATCCGCGGCCGGCAGTCCTGCAGCAGTAATTCAGGTCTTTATTGCAGCTACCGGTCCGCGATAACAAACGCCCTGAGCGGCGAGCCACCCGTGCTGTTATCAGCAAGCACTATGGTCCGCCCGGTTCCACCCGCAAACGTCGTTGTGGCAAGGTTGATCACGACACTGCTGCCGCGGTTCGCCGCGGATGTTCCGGCGGGTACCGCGCGAACCTGATATGCTCCGGGCGGCACCGTGAAATAGGCCGACGCCGCCTGATAAGCCAGCCCTGATGCTCTTGCCGTAGCCGTGGAAAGGTCGGCACCTACAGCTGTAACGAATATGTCTACTGCGCCGGCCGTCGGACTCATGTTGACGATTCGGAGACGGGTCTCTGTTGGTGCTGCGGCAGGATTGTCATCGGTGGTGACGACGCTGCTCACCGCGCTGCCGCCGGTGCCACCAATTGCGTAGATGGTACGGTCCTGTCCGTCCGCAATCGAGAAGCTCAGCGTTGCAACTGTCACTGTGGTGTCCGCAGTGCGCTTGAGCACGAACGCGCGATTCCCTGTGTATACGGCGGCATAAGGTGCAGTCGGCAGAAGATTGATCGGGGCAGCCTGCGCGTACTGCAGGTCGACGGTGAACGCCAGCCCTTCGAGGCTGACGTTCACGCGGCCGCGCGTTGCATCAGTGATGAGGTTGACGAGACGAACTCTTCCCGTCGGACCCGTCGGCTCGAGCGGTCCCGGCGCCTCTTTCGTCGAGCACGCGCCACTCACCGCAACGACTGTACACAGAATCCCAACCCGCAGCGCGGTCTGTGCACGTACGCCTGCCCGAATTGCGTCAGTGATCATTGTTCGCGGTCTCATAGTGTGCAGCCCGATGGGAATGTTGTCGGCTCCGGAGGATCAGCAGGCACGTTGGGATTCGCGTTCCTGTCGCCGAGTGCATACGGCAGCCAGCAGCGTTGCGCATCCACCGGAACGCCCGGTGCAGCGACAGGTCCCCTGACCGCGTTCCGGCGGCGGGAGTCTTCCCATCTCAGGCCAGTCCCGAACAGCTCGAACCTGCGCTGCTTGTAGATCTCAGCCAGGAGCTGATCCTTCGTCAGCTGAGCGCCGAGTGGCGGCAGACAGGCCTTGGGGTCATCGATGCCGCGGCCTCCCGTGCAGTCGGTGCGCACTGAGTCTACGACCGCCTGAGATGCGGCGAGATTGTTCTGGTTTGCGAGCGCCTCGGCCTTGATCAGGAGCGCTTCATCCGGATAGTAGACAACGAGAGGAGCCTGAGGACTTGCGTATCTGTTCCAGAGATCGAGCGGCGCGAGAACTCGCCCGGTTGCGGTCGACGGGACGACGAAGTAGTTGAACCTCTGGTCGCCCGGCTCCATAGACAGCCGGAACTGCCGCCGGGGAGCGATACCGTTCGTTCCGCCGGTAACGTTAGCGAAGAAGTTGACCGCCGGCGACGGAAATGTGAGAGCGGAGATTGCTCCCGGCCCGCTCCGCGCAACGAGATTCGACGCAGCGAGGGCTGTTGCGTCGTCGCCAGCCATCCGCGCGTATCTCGCCCGGAACAGCTGGATCATGTTCGGGAGACTGACGCCCGGTGTGAGGATATTCACGTTGAAGAAAGTGCTCGGCGGTGTGGCCGCGATCTGATTGGCCGCCGAATCGAGCAGCGCGCGTATCACAGGGAGCACTTCCGAGCGCGGGGCATACTCCGGCTGCGTGACGCCGAGTGTGTTGACGGGGGTTCTCTGATACGACTGAATCGCTTCGCCGAGCGACTCGGCCTTCAATGCAAAGGCGAGCGCCTTGAGACCACTTCGCGTCCCCGGTTCAATATCGGCCGAGAGGGCCTCGGCGCCGGTGAGCAGGTCATCGGCCGTACGGACGGTACGATAGATCGAGTTGAAGACGTTGTCGGCTATCGCTGTGCCGGGTGCGACTGAACCCTGCTCCGCATCGCTGATCGAGATGAGTGCCGCAGTCGTGGAAGCGAACTCATCGGTAACCAGTCCAGCCATGTACGCGAAGTTGCCGTACGATTGTGCGAAACGCCCCTGGAGGCCTGTCGCAAGCGCGATGACGCCGTCGGGGCTGGTGGTGACCTGACCTTCGGTGGGCGCGTTGGGGTTCTCCAGATTGAGCTCGCAGCCCGCAACAGCGAGGATCGCCGCGGCGAAAGCGCACTTTCTGATGATGTGCATCTTGTTCGTCTCCATCCGTCAGAAAGTGACGCGCGCGCTTACCGACCACACACGCGGAATGGGGTACCCGCCGAAATCGAATCCGCGGTCGGCGGCAGTCGTCTGAACTGATTCCCTGCCACCTGCATTCGTTCCGAAAAGGTTTATCTCGGGGTCATAGCCACTGTAGTCTGTCCACACATACAGATTCCGCCCGGAGACCGTCAGGTCTATCCCATCGCGGAACAGGCGCCGGAAGGGCGCTGAATTGAGCGTGTAGCTGGCAGAGAGCTCACGCAGTTTCACGAAGCTGCCATCCTCGATCCAGTACTCGAAGATTCCCTGCGTCCGTGCGTTGAACGTCGGCGGAAGCTTTCGCGGATCGCCATATGGCAGAAGCTCGCGCTCGAATTCCTTCGAGTTGCTCGCGATGCCGGCATTCTGCGCGCGAGTCGAGAGGTTCATGATGTCGTTTCCAAACACACCGTCCAGGAGCGCGCGGAATCGGACTTTCTTCGCGATCGTGAACTCGTTCAGGAGCGAGCCCATCCATTTGGGATTGGGGTCACCGATCACCTTGCTAAGCGAGTCGTTGCAGGTGCCCTTGCTGATTGCCTGCCGCTGAGCGAGGGTCGCACCCATATCGGCGGCGTTGTTGCTCCGCCGATACCGGCCAAGTGAGTCGAGCAGAAGCGCGCCAGTTTCGCAGTTACGCGCTGCGTAGGACCCGTAGAACACACCCGCCGGCTCGCCCTGCCGAATGCGGTTGGGATATCCTCCGGCGCTCTGGAAGTCGAGGATGTCGAGCTTCTTGACGAGGTTCCTGTTGTGCGTGTAGGTAGCAGTCGTCGCCCAGTCGAGCTTGCTGCTGTTCACCACGTTGGTCCTGAGCAGCAGCTCGAGACCCTTGTTCGACATCTGCCCGATCGGGAAGAACTGGCGTGAGAAGCCGGTGCTTGTTGGAAGTGGCCGGAAGAAGAGCAGGTCGGATACGACACGATTGTAGTAGGTCGCTTCGGCGCTCGCACGTCCGCTGAACAATCCTACTTCCGCTCCCACTTCCCACTCCCGCGCCCGCTCGTTCTTGAGTGCAGGGTTGCCATATACCACGTCGTTCACGAATCCCGGCCGTCCGGCGAACGGAAGCTGCGTGTAGCTGATAAACTGGGAGTATGCGTTGCCGATTCCCGGCTGGCTTCCCGCCCATCCGAGCGCGGAGCGGACACGCAGGTTATTGACCGCTCCGGGTCTATTCGCAATCGCGACATATGACGCCGAGAACTTGGGGAATGCC
>DATAIM010000480.1:0-3306 GCA_036262655.1 Gemmatimonadaceae bacterium
CCCAGGTCCACGGGCGGCCGGCCACGAGTCGCGAGCCGTTGCCAACCTCTTCGGGGTTGTCGGACTCGGGTCTTTGAATGGTGACACCCTGGGGCCATAGGGAGATTTGTTTGCCCTCGGGGCCGGGCTGCCACACCATCCGTTGAGAAACCTTTTTGATCTCGGTCGGAGTGCGAGTGGCTTCGCTTCTCTGCCCAGCGGCGGCGGAGGCGCCGCCTGCCAGCAAGACAGATATCAGTACCAATGGGATTGCTTGCATTTTCGGGAGACTACGCAGGAACGTAGGTCAACCTGAGAACATCCTCCGCAATGCGATCGTTCGTAATCAGGCGGAGCGGCGGCCGGGGTGCCGCGAAATATGGCTTGCCGTGACCCAGGACGACGGGATGAAGGTAGATGCGATACTCGTCGATTAGACCAAGTTCGGTGAGGCTTCGCGCCAACTCCGGGCCGGCTACCTCGATCTCCCCGTCTCGCGCGGCCTTCAGATCGCGGATCGTGCGCTCGAGATTATTCTGAACAAGCGTGGCGTTGGGGCCAACGGACCTCAACGAGCGCGAGACAACCCATTTCGGCTGTTCCCGCCACGCAGAGGCAAAGGCGTGTTCGTCGGGATCCCACTCAGGATGATCGTCGTCCCAGTAACGCATGATCTCATACATGATGCGACCATACACACTCCCCGACTGTCCTTGAGCCTCGGCGATAAAGTGCCGGAAAAGCATGGGGCCCGGCGCAAACGCCGTATGATCGACGTAGCCGTCGAGGGACTGGTTCATTCCAAACACGAGCTTAGCCATATCCATCCTCTCTTATCATGGCCACCTTCCGCGCGTCCGTGCACATGACGGGTTAATTGATGATTTCCCCTGTATTATTCGCCAACCTCGCGCGCCATTTCTGAACTTCCTCTGGTGTCTGTGTCATGCATTCTGCCGCTTCACCGACGATTCTCAGCGGCGCAGTAGTGCGATACGACCGCGTCGGATTACCCGGGAATTTGTTGTTCGTAACGTTGGGATCGTTTTCGAATGTGCCAGTCGGCTCAACCATGTAAACACGCTCGCGCCCGTCGCCTTTAGCTAAAGCTGCAGCGAGTCCAGCACCGTTCATGAGGGCGGTGAAATAGATATGGTTCATTCTGAGCTCCGCCCGGTAGTTAGAGCCGTGGCCCGGTGTCAGAAGATCCCCAGGCTCGAGGTCTGCTTTCGTCCCATGATAAAAAGGACCTTTGTCAGACGGCTCGGCCGTGAACGAATCTGCTAATTCGAGATTTCTTTTTGCATTGTCGAAGTCGGCAAGATCTTCGTAGCACGTCGCGATCTGTTGATGCAGCAAAGGGAAAGCCGCCTTCACCGACTCGTCATTTATCAGTTTGGCGAGGTGCAGAGCTGTCTCGAACGATCGCAGCTTGTCGCGAGCACGCCGCTCAGTTCGAGCGACGTGATACGAAGCGATGAACCGTTCAAAGTCGCTGGTTGCTTCATTCCATGCTTGAAGAAATACTCTTCCGGCTTCTTCGAGGTCGCCTTTTTCTTCCAGGCTCAAGCCGTGAAGAAGGCGTTTAACGGTGTCGTTGCTTGGGCTGAATTCCATCAAAGGGGATTGTTCGTGGAACAATGGCGCCTGCCGCCCCGCAGGCGACAGTGGCCAGAGACGAATTCTTGCGTCGGCGCCAATGATGGTGCGCGAGTGCCCCGCTCAGCGGAGACTAGTGCGACGACGATTCCGAGCTCCTCATGCCTCGGTGGTCCGTAGCCGCGCGGGCCAGAGCCACCAGAAGCGAGATGCCGGAGCCCAGCCCGAGGAGCCAGACCGCGCAATCGTAGGCATACCACGTCGCTGCTCGCCTTTGTAGCGCGGGGTCGACAGCGTCACTGTAGCCAACAGCCCGAAGCTCGTCGAACATAGGTTCGAGAAAGAGTCCGGCCACGACACCGGCAATCAGAAAAAGGGTCAGCGCGTAGAGGAGAAGTCGCCGGCGCTGGGTGTTCCAGTTGGCGATGAGCGCGACCAAGAAGAGTGCGAGCGTGATCGGCGGCACGATCTGCCAGAACCCGCTGCTGTCATAACCATACGGACCGTCGAAGATGCGAAACGATCGTGGTGGCGCTGCGATCACGGTCCGCACGACGACGGCGATGGCAAAGCACTGCGCACCGAGCTGCAGAAAGCAGCTGACGATCAACGCGATCAGTGTGGCGTCAGGAAGTCTTCGGTCGTGCAGGGAAGAATCTCTCTGGACAAATCGTCCGGGCTAGTGTGAAGCGGGCTCATCGAGCCGCGAACTGTCTTGAATGTGTACGATCTTCCATACTCCGTCGAGCTTCTGAAAGACAAGTGTGAATGCCGCCAGAAAAGGCTTTTTCCCGCTGGCATTGATCTCTTCACCAATCAACCGGAACGAGACAAGTCCTGCATCTGGTCCGAGGACGCGCGCACGTGGCTCCGCCATTGTGACCTTCCACGAGGCGTTCCAGAAGTTCTTCTCACGGAGTTCCGTGAGGAGCCACTCCACAGACGTGAAATTGTCGCCGATCCCAGGAGCAGTATTGATCCGAACCCGAGCACGCCTTGTCGCATGACTTCTCCTGGCCTTTTCAGCTCTACGGTCTATCGATGATGATCGTTGGCGATGCAATAAGGAAAGCATCAGGCAGGCAGCTAAATACTTTGTAATGATGATTTGCTGAAACTGAATGACTCGGGCTAGAGGCATTTGCGCTCGCGCATCAGCCAGTTTTGCGGTCTCATCAGCCTCAACCGCATTTTAGCCGATGTCCGCTCCAAGCATGGAGCGCAGGCTTCGGATACGCAGAAGGTGATGATCGTCGTGCTCTGCGTAGAACTGAGCGCAGTCGACCAGACGCATCGGCATCTGAAGGCGTTCATGGAAGGCTGACGCGTGCTGGAGTTCTGGTGACGCGCTCGCGAGTGCATCGACAAGCCGAGAGCGACGGTGCTGCAATTCCCTGATGATCGCGTTGATCGGTAATGCCTGGTGGCTCTTTGCCAGTTCCTGGAAGCGTGCAGCTACGGCCGGAGTGTACGTCTTCTTACCCTTCTTCAGGTCCTCCAGGCGTACGTGCCAGAGCTCCTCCACATCGGAAAGGTGCCCGATGTTCTGGGCAATGGACCATTTCCCCTCGACCTGTCGATGGGCATCCTCGTCATTCACGTCCAGGACAAGCGCCTCGAGGCGAGGCACGGTGCCGCGAAGTCGTTCAATGAAGTCGGCGAGCATCCACGGCGGGTGAACGAAGCTGAACTTTCGTTCTGCCCATGGAGGACGCTCAAACTCTGATG
>DATAIM010000481.1:0-2957 GCA_036262655.1 Gemmatimonadaceae bacterium
GCGCAGAGCGCGCCGGATTATTGTACGCCTGCGCAATTCCGCGAACGAGCAGGATCGCGAACACGAGAACGATCGGGCCCGATATCCAGGAGACCGCCGCCAGAAAGACGGACATTGCGATGAACACGATCTGAGCGGTGATCACGATCCGCTTTCGGTCCATGCTGTCGGCAAGATGACCGGCGGGGAGTGCAAGCAGAACGACGGGAATCGCGGTCACGAGTCCTACGAGTCCCAGCACAAAGGCGGAGTGAGTGCGCTCGTAGAGCTCCCATCCGAGCGCAACCTGTAGCATCTGCCAGCCGATGACACCCAGTATCCGGCCGAAGAGAAAGAGCCGGAAATCGCGGTGCCTCAGTGATGCGTACGGATCGTGAGCGGTAGTTATTTGCTGTCGCTCGCCGTCGAGTCGCTCGTTGCGCCGGATGGGGTATGATGCGCCCGATGAACGCGGAGTGCGGCGATGCGCCTTCCGTCCATCGCGATTACCTCGAGCTCCCCCCCTGGAACAGGAACACGATCGCCCATTCTCGGGAGCCGGCCCAGCTTCGCAAATGCATAGCCGCCGAGCGTAGTCCAGTCGCCTTCTGGAATCTGCACACGATGGTCGGAGCGCACATCGATTAGCGACATCGTGCCATCGAGCTCCAGCACACCGTTGGACTCGATCGCGGACCGTGCGGCCATGTCGTACTCATCCGCGATGTCGCCGATCACCTCTTCTATGAGATCCTCCATCGTGATGATTCCCGCGGTGCCCCCGTATTCGTCGAGCACTACCGCCATATGCGCCCGCGTCCGCCTGAGATCGTCGAGCACACGCTCCGCCGCGCGTGAATCGGGCACGTACATCGGCTCGCGCATGACCGAAGCGAGAGAGAACGCCTCGTGGCTTTGGCGAAGCCACAGATCCTTGGCGAGAAAGACACCGACGACGTCATCGAGTGATTCGCGATAGACGGGGTAGCGTGAGTACCGCTCCTCCCTGACGATGGCCCATACCTCCTCCTCCGTCGAATCGATGTCGAGTGCAACAACATCGGTACGTGGCCGCATCACATCGCGTGCTTTTTTCTCATGAAAGTCGAATACACCGGCGAGCATCGCGCTGTCGGACTCGTCGAGCGTGCCGTGTGCTCGCGCCTGCATTACGAGCAGCCGCAGCTCCTCCGGTGAGTGACCCTGTATCTCGAGGACAGACTTGATGCCGAGCAGGCGAAGGAATGAATTAGCCGCGCCGTTGAAAATCCAGATCATCGGCGCCATCAGCCTGGAAAACCACCGGAGCGGTGTCGTCACGACCCTGCTTACGCCTTCCGGGTTCACCAGCGCCAGCGACTTGGGGGCGAGCTCTCCGAGAACGATGTGGAGGAACGTGAGAATGAAGAATCCGATTCCGAGAGCAACCCCTGTATGGACTCCCGCGCCGACCGGGGGAAGCCCAAAAAAGCTGAGGAAGCCGTCGATCAGGCTGGCTATCGCCGGCTCTCCAACCCAGCCCAGGGCAAGCGAGGCGAGGGTAATGCCGAGTTGCGTTCCAGCGATATAACGGTCCAGATGTTCGAGGGCGCTCTGTACGTTTTTCGCCGCTCTGTCGCCCGATTCGGCCATTTCGTCGATGCGGCTGCGGCGAACGGCGACGAGGGCGAATTCAGCCGAGACGAAGAATGCGTTCAGTGCCACCAGCAGCAGGACTATACCAAGGCGTGTGGCGACTACGCCGGCACCGATGTGTTCGGCGGGACCCTGCAGGAGGGCCAGGAGATTCATATCAGTGAAATCTATATGGTAGAAGGCTTCAATTGACCGAATCGACCTTCGGCGCGACCCTGGGGAGGCCATCGTCGTGGCAGCGAGCCATCATGGCCGCGGGGCCCCGGGAGCCCGTCATTTTCGCTGCACGACCCGTACTACGCGGCGTGTATATGGGTCGGCTTGCGATCGCCCTATCGGTCTTCGTCGCCGTCGTCCTTGGAGGATGGCACTCGGATGCCCGCGGTCCGCTGGTCGTATCGCTCGCTTTGGTTGGCGCTTTTGGATTCACCGCAGCATCAGTGATCTGGACCGATGTGGCCGAGCGTGCGCCCGGTCGGACGTTCCGGTACCTCCAGGTCGTCGTGGACATGCTGCTCGTCACCGCCGCCGTTCACGCAACATGGTCGGGCGGGCACTCGCAGCTCGCTCCCCTCTACATACTGGTCATCGCAGTCAGCGCACTGCTCGTCACAACCGCCGGAGTGCCGCTTGTCGCGAGCTTCGGAATGGTGCTCTACTTCGCGGACGCGATGCTTGCGCACGGAAGAGAGGCGGATCCCGGCCTGCTGATCCAGCTCATTGTTTTTACGGCTGTTGCGATCACGAGCGGCATCATCGCCGCACGCCTCAGGGCGGCGGGAAGTGCTTCGGAGCAGCTCGCTGCAGAGCTCGCTGCTTTCCGCCTCAGGGAGACCGACATCAGACGGCTGCAGGTTCGAGCCGAGCGGCTCGAGGGCATCGCGGAAATGAGCGCATCACTTGCTCACGAGATAAAGAATCCGCTCGCATCGATCAGGAGCGCGGTCGAGCAGCTATCGCGAATGCCACGAGCTTCAGAAGACGAGAAAATCCTGAGCGGTCTCGTGCAACGCGAGTCGGACCGCCTGGCCCGCGTACTCTCCGAGTTTCTCGATTTTTCGCGCGCGGGCGTAACGCACGTCGAGCCGCTGGATCTCGCCGCCATCGCGCGCAACGCTGCGCGGCTGGCGGCGTCACAACCGGGCATCGCTCCGGGAGTGAAGATCGTCGAGCGCATCACCCCGGGCCCGATGGTGATAAGAGGCGACGAGGACCTGATTCACCGCGCCATCTACAATCTGCTGCTGAATGCAGTGCAGGCGTCCCCCCCGGGCGGCGAGGTCAGGCTCGAAGGTGGAGAGCTGCAACGGCACCAGCTGCCTGCAGCAGGTGAGGATCTCGCG
>DATAIM010000482.1:0-1615 GCA_036262655.1 Gemmatimonadaceae bacterium
ATGGGCGACGTAGTGATTCTGACGATGTCGGAGTTCGGCCGCATGGCTCGCGAGAACGGAAACCGCGGCACCGATCACGGTCATGCCGGCGCGATGTTCGTTCTCGGTGGCGGCATTAAGGGCGGGAAGGTTCACGGCAAGTGGCCGGGCCTCGAGACGGAGCAGCTGCATGAAGGCCGGGACCTCGCGCTGACCACCGATTTCCGCACTGTTTTCTCGGAGGTCACCGCGCGTCATCTCGGAGCAACGAAGCTCGATCGCATCTTTCCGGGTTTTGCGTCAGAGCCTCGACAGTGGCTCGGTCTGGTGTGAGTGAGTTGCGGGGTGTGCTGAGTTACGCCGCCTCGCACTCACTCACATTCAGAACCTGAAGATCCGCCCAAGCGCTTTTTCGATCCTCTTTCCAAGATTGTCCGCCTGCTTCTCAACCTGGCGGCGCAGATCGTCATTCTCAGTCAGGATCGGATCCTGATACTCCGGGCCGTGCTCCGGGCATTCCGTCCGGGGGCCCGTTCCCCGCTTGAAGTACTCCACCTTCCTTGCCGGACACCAGTCGGTTGCGATCCATCCGGTTGTTGGATCGATCGTGACCGCCTCGTCGACTCCGGGTGGTGGCTGCCACGAATCCGCGGGTACCACTTCTTTCCACCCTTGCGTGTAAAATTCCGCCCAGGCCGGTGAGGCGAGTCGTCCGCCGGACGCGTCGTGGCTGATCGCATGCGGATCGTCGTATCCGAACCAGAACGCAGCCACGAGATTGGGCGTGTAGCCGACGAACCACACATCGGCGCCATTGTTCGTCGTTCCCGTCTTTCCGGCGATGATGCCCTTCGCACCCCACTCGCGAATCGGACGTCCCGTTCCATAGTCCACCACTGCGCGAAGCATCGATGTCAGCTCATACGCATCGGCCGGCGCAATCACGCGCTGCAAAGGCGCCGACTCCCCGACCCATCGTTCTTCGCCGTCTCTCGATTCGATGCGACGAACCAGACGCGGCGTTACTCTCATCCCTCCGTTTGCAAAGGGGGCATAAGCGCGAACCAGCTCGAGTGGCGTGACGTCGACCGCACCGAGCGCGACAGCCGGATAGTTCGGAATGTCGCTTTGAATACCCATGCGATGCGCACCCTCGATGATGCGCGACATGCCCACCGTCTGGCTCACGCGTACGGTTGCGGCATTCGAGGATCGCATCAACGCCCGCCGGAAGGTGATCAGGCCGAGATATTCACCGTTGTAATTGGCGGGCTCCCAGACCGTTCGGCCCTGCACGACCTCGACAGGGTCGTCGCGGACTTCTGACGCAGGCGAATAGCCCGCGGCAAGCGCAGCGACATAGACGAACGGCTTGAAAGCAGAGCCGGGCTGGCGTTTCGCCTTGAGCGCCCGGTTATAATTGCCCCGCTCGTATCGCCGTCCGCCCGTGATTGCGCGGATGTCGCCGTTTCGCGGATCGATGGCGACCGCTGCACCCTGGATCAAATGCCGTGTGCCGTTCCACCATCCACTCGACTCTGATTGTATAGCCGATGTACGACGCGCAACCGCGCGGTCGGCGGCAATCTGTGCCCGCCTGTCCAGCGTCGTGTAGACGGTATAGTCGGCCACGTCA
>DATAIM010000483.1:0-2885 GCA_036262655.1 Gemmatimonadaceae bacterium
GAGGAACCCCACGAGTCCGGCAACCTGAACGGCAGGCCCCCGATCGGCGGGGATTCACCTGCGCGAGAGAGCAATGCGCGTTCCCGCCGTAACGCCGATGAGCCCGCCGATCACTGCCCCCACAAAAAGTCCCGTCTTGCCGAACGCGTTTCCGAGGATGGATCCTCCCACAGCAGCTGCGCCGGGGAGGATGCACATCACGACAAAGAGAAGGATTTTGTTCATGGGAGCAGAATCTACTCCGTGTCAGAAGCGGCGCATTACATCTTTGGTGCGCGAAGAACCGCGTCGATCTCGGAAGCCGCAACGCGCCGCGGCATCTGCCACCGTCCGCCTTCAATCGGGTTTGATGGAACGGTTACGCTTGCAACTCTGCCACGAGCATCGATGTCGATCAACGCTGACGCCATCGAGTTGCCGTCGCGCGCAGTGGAGATTACGAGAGCCCAGCTTCCTTCGGCAGGTTTCTGCCACCGCACAGCGTAGGTGCCGGCGTGCGGGAGACGCTTGATATCGAGCGGCATCGACTTTCTCTGGCCTTTTACGAGGCCCTCGGCTGTGCCGGCAATGTCGTACGACATGAGGTCGCCATGATGATAAGTGCGGACGGTGAGGAATGCGCCGCGTGTATTCGGGTCGTGCGGATTGGCCGGGTACTCAATGGCGATCCAGGGTGGGCCGGCGGCTGCAATCCCAGCCGCAACGAGTGAAGCGACAATGACGACTGCAAAGCGGTGGTTCCACGAGCGAAGCATGCGAGCCTCCAGAAGCGATGTGTGTGAGCCTGCGTGTATGTGTGTCGGTTGCAAGGATGAGATGCCGGCCAGGGGCAGAGCGTTGAAAACAGAAAAAAAGATTTTAGTATCGGATTGCTACTAGTTCTGTTTTCAGCCACCACAATACGACCGGTACTCGCTAGCTGATAGCGATAGCTATTGGCTACGGACTATCAGTAACCGGCTATCGGCTTTCAGCCCTTCGGGACGTCCTTCCTGATTCAAGGTTTTCGCGATAGAGCAACGGGCCCCTTGAACGACCGGATAACAACGCGTGTACCACCATCACCCGAGGCAGTGATAAGCTCCGCGCCTCGGCCATATCGTCCGGCCACCGGCCGCGTCGATGTCAGGGTGTTGGTGATCTTCCCCGCAATAGACACAACTTCGAAATCAGCCGGGCTGGTCGGAGGGATTCCAATCTCTATCGCGCCACTATGGGTGTCGAAGTTCACCAGCCCGCCGCGCTCAAAACTTCCGCTGAATCGTATACCGCCGGTCACAGTCTCGAATTTTGCCTTCTCGAACTGCGTGCCGCTCGCACTGATTTTTCCGCTCACGGTCGAGATAGTCACGTCCGAGCTCGACCCGTTGAGCGTCACGTTACCGCTTGCGCTTTTCGCACGCACCCACGCGGGAGACCCAGTGAGCGTGATGGATCCGTCGATGGCCTCAGCGTTAACATCGGCGGGATTTCCTGTCACCTTGATGTCCCCACCAACAACGTACAGATCGAGGCTCCCCGTTACGCCACTGACCTCGATGCTGGCTGTGGCCGTTTTCACCCACACCTTTGCGCGAGCGGGAACGAACACCTCGAGGTTCGCGGGCGCGGGGTTACGCTCATCTTCTCCCTCGACGAACATCTTCATCCCCGGCCTGGAGCCCCCCATGTGAAGAGTGTTACCCTTTCCAAGCGAGCCCTTGACCGACACAGAATCGCGGTTCCACCCGACAACACGAACACTGCCGACGAGATTGTAAATGCGCACCGCTCCGTCGGTGTTCAGCCTCAATCCTCGATTGACACGGCTCTGCCCGCCGAGCTGCGAAATGGCCATAAGCGTGACAGCGAGAATCAGAGAGACGGTGCGCATCAGCTTTGCCCCATCTCCGTCGTACGCTTCAGGAGATCGACTTTCTGGCTGTAGGATGTCGACAGCATCTCGATCAGCTGCTTGTTGGCCGGGTCGGCGGCAAGTGCCTGACGCGCTTCGAGAATGGCAGCGTCGATCACACGCAGGCTTTCCTTCAGCTTGGCAATCGTTTCCGGAGCGAGCTGAGTCTCATCGCTCTCGAGAATCTCTGACAACCTGTTCGCCGTGCTGATGTAATCGTTCTCGACGAGGGTGAAATCGGCGAGAGTCGCGGGCCCACCACTGCGCCGCGTAGCGGGACGATCTGTGAGCGCCGTATTCTGCGATGCCATAACTGCGGGCGGTGAAGCCACACTCCGCGGGGACAGCGCGATTGCCGTAATCGCCGAGGATCCGGCAACAAGCAGAAGCGCTGCTGCTGCGAGGAACGCCGGACGCTGCCATACATGGGAGCGTTCCACCCTCGATCCCGTCGCCTGGCTGGTAGATCTCGTGGTGCGATGGATCTCCGCCGCGATTGCATCCCACGCATCCGGTGGCGGCGCAATCTCCCTCGGAAGCCGCGCCGTTCGAGACTGCAGGTCCCGCAGACTCTCTTCGTCGATGTTGTCTTCTGTCATCGGTTCAATGCCTGTATGAGTAGCTTGCGTGCGCGGTGGAGCTGCGCCCTTACGGTCCCTTCAGCGACGCCTAGCTGCGCCGCGATTTCCCCGTGCTGGTACCCCTCGATCTCGTGAAGCACGAAAGCGACGCGGGCCCCTTCGGGCAGTGCCGCGATCGCCGTCTCCAGGTCCATCTTCAGATCGGAGTTCGGTCCACTCGCGATCGCCCCAATGGTTCCCGGATCCTCCATCTGAAGAACTCTTGCTGTCCGCCGCTTGTCCGACCGAGCGGATTCGAGCATCGCATTCACGGTGAGGCGGTGGAGCCACGACGAGAACGCGCTCTCACCTCGAAAGCTCCCGAGCCCCCGCCATGCGCGAATGAAGACATCGTGCATCAGCTCGGTCGC
>DATAIM010000484.1:0-5062 GCA_036262655.1 Gemmatimonadaceae bacterium
GAGGGAAGAGGCAGACACTGCAGAGCTCCAGGGGCTTATCGATGCGGAGCCGGTAACGCTCGATGGCGTGCGCATCACTATCCGTGCTAACGTCGACCTGCCTGAGGAAGCCGAAGGCGCGGCGCATTCAGGGGCAGAAGGCGTGGGACTCATGCGGACCGAGTTTCTCGTGGTCGGTCGCGCGACAATGCCCGATGAGGAGGAGCAATACCGGGCCTACAAGCGGGTAGTTGAGGCGTTCGGCGGCCAGCCGGTTGTAATTCGAACGTTCGACGTTGGCGGCGACAAACTTCCTGTGGGTGGACATCCGACAGAACCGAATCCGTTTCTCGGATGGCGCGCGATCCGGATGTGTCTCGACGAGCCGGAGCTGTTCAAGACACAGTTGCGGGCACTGCTGCGCGCCGCGATGCATGGTGACGTCCGCATCATGCTGCCACTCATCGTCAGCGTGCAGGAAGTAAGGCAGGCAAGGAGGCTTCTGGCGGAGGCGGCCGCCGAGCTGGACCAGCGGGGCGTCGACTACAGGCATGATCTGCCTTTGGGAGTGATGGTGGAGACGCCGGCTGCTGCGGTCGCCGCAGACACACTCACCGACGAGGTTGCGTTCTTCAGCATCGGTACGAACGACCTCGTTCAATACACCCTCGCGGTGGACCGCGGGAATGCGAACCTTGCCAGCCGTTTCACTCCGCTGCATCCGGCAGTGCTCCGACTGATTCAGCGGACCGTCGAGGTTGGTCATGCGAATGGGCTCGACGTCAGCGTCTGCGGCGAGATGGCCTCTCAGCCAATCATGGCGTTCGCACTGGTGGGCCTGGGAGTGAGGACGTTGAGCGTTGCCGGACGGTCGGTTCCGCTGGTGAAGCGGATTCTCCGGGGAATCAGCTCGACGGTAGCAGCCGAGGCAGCGGACGCAGCATTGGCGACGCGGACCGCGCGCGATTCTGAGCGCGAGCTGAGGAGCCGCCTGCTCGCGGCGTTTGGAGACGCAGAGTTTCTCCGCGATGGGTTGCCCGAGTCAGTCGATGGGAATACGTTTGAGGGATTCGGCGGACCGTAAGACCAATGCCGGCACGAATCGTACGGCGTGCCCGCAGTCCGCTTCTCCCAGTCCCAATCCTTAGGGGATATCGTGCTCGATCGACATCTTTTTACCTCTGAGTCAGTTACCGAGGGTCATCCCGACAAGGTAGCCGACCAGATCTCGGACGCCATCCTGGACGCGATCCTGGCTGACGACGCCGTTGCCCGTGTCGCGTGTGAAACCCTCGTTACCACGGGGCTCGCCTGCGTGGCGGGCGAGATCACAACCGAGACTTACGTTCCAGTCGCTGACATAGTTCGCCGTACCATCAATCGTATCGGATATACCGATGCGTCGTTCGGGTTCGATTCGAAAACCTGCGCGGTGATCAGCACCATCGGCCGCCAATCGCCAGACATCAGTCAGGGTGTGGACACTGGTGGCGCCGGGGATCAGGGCATGATGTTCGGTTATGCCTCGGACGAGACACCCGAGCTTATGCCGATGCCCATCGTCCTGGCGCACAACCTGACGAAGCGCCTTGCTGAATGCAGGCGAAATGGGAGCGGCTGGCTCCGCCCCGATGGGAAGTCACAGGTAACGGTCGTCTATGAGGATGGAGTGCCCGTCGAAGTCGACACGGTGGTCATTTCGACGCAGCATGACGACAAGATCGCGAACAAAAAGCTCGCACAAGCGATCATATCCGATGTTATCGAACCCGTTATCCCACGGGATCTTAGAACCAAGGATATCAAGTACCACATCAACCCGACCGGCCGCTTTGTCATCGGCGGGCCTCAGGGTGATGCAGGCCTGACTGGCCGGAAGATAATCGTCGATACCTACGGTGGTATGGGAAGGCACGGCGGCGGGGCTTTCAGTGGAAAGGATCCTTCCAAAGTCGACCGGAGCGCCTGCTACGCAGCCCGCTGGGTTGCGAAGAACATCGTCGCGGCGAAGCTGGCGAGGCGCTGTGAGGTGCAGCTGGCGTATGCGATCGGCGTCGCCCGGCCGGTATCAGTCATGGTTGATACGTTCGGCACCAACACGGTGCCCGAAGCTGCGATCATGCGCGCCGTCGGTCAGGTGTTCGATCTCACGCCGCGCGGCATCATCGCCGACCTCGAGCTTCGGAAGCCCATCTACGAGAGAACCGCAGCGTACGGACATTTCGGTCGCGAACCCGAGAAGGGTGGCTCCGGAAAGAATGGCCGCACCTTCTTCACCTGGGAGAGAGTCGATCGCGTGAAGCAGCTGCAAAAGGCAGTCAAGCCGTAACTGTCATTCGAGTTCCCCGGAACTCGAAACCGCGTGCTGTTGGCAGTTAGCAGCACTGGCTCGTCGCTGTTTGGCAGTTTTGAAATATCTGATCAGCGAAGAGGTGGTGTTGCAAGATGCCAGCAGCACGCTTTTGTGTCGTGAAGCGAGCTTTAAAGGTCTCGTATCCGACGTTACATTCCGAAAATGCAGCTCATTGAAGTCGAAGTGATGCGCCTGGGGCTGGACCGCTCGAACAACTCCTACGTTGTGATCCTCAAGGAGAAAACCGGCGAGCGACTTCTCCCGATCTGGATCGGTCAGCCGGAGGCCGAATCGATCGTGATCGAGATGAGCAAGCTCCGCCGCGACCGCCCTCTCACTCACGACCTCTGCAAGACGCTCATCACCGGCCTCGGCGGAACTCTCCGGAGAATACAGATCACGAAGGTCGAGAACCGGACATACTACGCCGAGCTCCAGATCCATCGAGCCGACGAGGTGATCAACATCGACGCGCGGCCCTCCGACAGCATTGCGATCGCGCTGCGCTTTGCCGCGCCCATGTACGCTCAGGATTCGCTGCTCACCTCGCTCGTGTTCGAGGATTCGTCTGAGGAGGGTGAGACCTATTCGACGCCGGGTGCTTCACCCGCGGCTTCCGAAGATGAGATGACCCCCGAGCAGCTGAAGAGCTACCTCGAGAATCTCCGTCCGGAAGATTTTGGGAAATTCAATATTTAGGCTGGTTCCGCTGCTGCTCGTCGTCGCGACGCTTGGCGAAACACAGCAGCCTCTCACCGGTCCCCAGCGCGTAGTTGGTCAGGTGGTGCGTCCTGGTACGAAGAGCATGCTCCCGGTACCGAACATCTGGGTAACCCTGCACCGAGTCGGGTCCGACCGGGCCGCGCCGCTCGACTCCGTTAGATCCGACGTTTCAGGCAGGTACAAGTTTGATTTCGAGCGAAGCGGAGACTCGACTGCGATCTATTTCGTCTCTGCATCGTACGGGGGCATCGCGTACTTCACGCCGCCGCTTGCGCACGACACGGTTCGCGGGGAGGAGGCGGAGATAGCAGTGTTCGACACTACGTCCGCACCTGTCCCGATCAGCGTCAGAGGCCACCACCTCATCGTATCTGCCGTCGACGCCAGCGGGTCGCGAACGATCACCGAGGTGTACGAGCTGGCTAACGACACGTCGGTGACCCGTATCGCCTCGACAAAGGGTGACGGCTCCGTCTGGGCTGCGCCCTTTCCGCCGCAGGCGTCGAACTTTCAGGTATCGCAGGGCGACATACCCGCAATGGCAGTCAGGTTCGCGAACGGCAAGGCAAGAGTTTACGCACCGATCGCGCCGGGGTTGAAGCAGCTGGCCTTCAGTTATTCGGTTCCCGCCACGGCGTTCCCGCTGAGTGTGCCGATTACCGGTGATACTCAGATACTCGAGGTGCTGATCGAGGACGAGAAAGGAGTTGTTTCCGGTGCGAAGCTCGCCGAAAAGGCGCCCGTCGCAGTGGAGCGGAGAAGCTTTCGACGTTTTCTCGCCGACGATGTTCCGGCGAACTCTGTTTCTGTCATCGATCTTCCGGCGGCCGTCGTACAGGGGCAAATCGACCCGCGCTACATGATCGCTCTCACTGCAGTCTTCGGTGCGGCGATGATTCTTGCGCTTGCCCGGGCGCTTCGCCGGCGATAGTCTTCCGGTACAATTGATTCGCGAGCGGAAGCCACGGAAACCGGTGAGATGCCGGCGCGGCCCCGCCACTGTATCGGGCAACACAACGCGCGCTTGGAAGGACCACTGGCGGATCGACGCCGGGAAGGGAGAGCGACGCGGCCCGGAGCCAGGAGACGACTTTCGCTCGCGCCACGTTTCAGAACCTCGGGGGAGGTGCTGGTGGCGCTCGACCAGTCCCTCTCGGGAACACGGTTGACCGTTGCGGGCATTCTCTCAGGAGAATGCCTTTTTGCGTCATGTCCTTCTGCCTTTCGCCGCGCTGCTCGCGATGGGCGGGTGTCGCTCTGCTGCCGATGCGCCGGGGCGGGGAGTCGATGATTTCGGTGATGCAATTCTCCAGACGCCCACGCCGAAGAGAGTCGTGTCGCTCAACCCGGCCACCACCGATCTCATCTTTGCACTGGGCGCCGGAGACAGGCTCGTAGGACGCACCCACTGGGACCTCTATCCGGACGCGGCGAAAGCAGTGCCAGATCTCGGCACAGGGCTGCGCCCGAACGTCGAAGCAGTGCTCGGAACGCGGCCCGATCTCGTCGTGCTGTACGCCAGCAATGACAACCGCGCCGCAGCGAGACAGCTCCGCGCCGCCGGTGTGAATACTGTTTCGATCAAGATCGACCACATCGACGATTTTCATCGCGCCGCACGACTTCTGGGCATTCTGCTCGGGGACAGCGCGACCGGCGTGCTCGTTTCCGATTCCGTCAGAAGGACGTTGGCTCGCGTTCGTGCAGCCACGAGCTCGATGCCAAAGCCGCGAGTCTTCTGGCACATCTGGGATGCTCCGCTGATTACGATCGCGCGTGGGAGTTACATGAACGAGCTTATCGAGATCGCCGGGGGTGCAAACATCTACGGTGATCGCCCGGAGTCTTCCCCGTCAGTCTCGATCGAGGACGTTCTCAGGCGCGATCCGCAGTTCATCATCACGGGCCCTGAAGGAGCCAGGAAAATTGCTGCCGACGCGCGGTGGTCACAGGCACCCGCTGTCAAACGGGGCGCACTCATTGTCGTCGATACCGCCATCGTTGGTC
>DATAIM010000485.1:0-1713 GCA_036262655.1 Gemmatimonadaceae bacterium
CGCGACATCCTCGTAGCTGATCGGCCAGTCATCGCCGAGTCCGTCGAGGCTTTTCCGCCGGAAATCGTCGGGGCCGAAGCGGAGGGAGATTCTTCCCCAGTGATTAGTGCGGCCGCCGAGCATCCGTGCACGCCACCACAGGAATCGGGTTCCCGGCGCCGTGGTGTAGGGCTCGCCGTCGATCTCCCAGCCGCCCTCACAACCGTCGAACTCACCGAAAGGCTTGAGACGCGTCGACCCACCACGCCTTGGTGAAGCGTAGTTGGGAAACATCATCTTGGAATTGCGGGTCGCATACCATACGTCGCCCGCTTCCATCAGGAGAACGTGGGCCCCGGCCTTCGTCAGGGCATACGCGGCCATGCCTCCCCCCGCGCCGGATCCGACGATGCAGACGTCATAGGTCTTACGTGGGGGAATGACCGTCATCTACGCTCGCGATTTGGGGGACGCGAGAAATTATTCGCCGTACATGGAATGGACTAGGGCTTTACTTCTTCACGCCCATGTGCACGCAGGTGCCCTGCCTTCGCCAGACACGCAGAGCTAGTGCCGGAATTGTCTTTGCCCGGTGAACACCATCGCGATGTCGTGCTCATCCGCCGCCGCGATTACCTCTTCGTCCCGCACCGAGCCGCCGGGTTGCACGATCGATGTAATGCCGGCCTCCGCCGCCTGATCGATTCCATCGCGAAATGGGAAAAATGCATCCGACCCGAGCACCGCACCCTTGGTGTCATGGCCCGCAAGCTTTGCCTTGTGAACGGAGAGGAAGGCAGCGTCGACACGCGACATCTGTCCGGCACCGATGCCGATGGTAGCGCCGTCGCGCGCAAGGAGTATCGCATTTGACTTCACGCTGCCTACGGCCCGCCACGCGAACATGAGGTTCGTTCTCTCCTCATCCGTCGGCGATCGGCGCGTCACGACGGTCCACGCTCCCACCTCCGACATCGGCCGCGCACGCTCCTGCACGAGGAAACCTCCGCGAACCCTCTTGTAATCCAGTGCATGCTCACGCCACCGTGCGTGCCCCTCGAGAACCCGCAGGTTTTTCTTGCGACCGAGTATTTCGAGCGCATCGTCGGTAAAGGATGGCGCCACGAGACACTCGACAAACAGGCTCGAGACCGCTTCAGCGGTCTCCGCGTCGACTGGAGCCGTGAATGAGATCACGGATCCAAACGCTGACACAGGATCACACGCAAGCGCTTTTCGGTAGGCCTCGAGAGCGGTTGCTCCAGTTGCCAGCCCGCACGGAGTAGTATGCTTGACGATTGCGCAGCTCGTCTCCCCGGAGAAGGGATCGGTTGCGAGCAGCGCGCCCTCGAGGTCCATCAGGTTGTTGAAGGAAAGCTCCTTGCCCCCCTTCTGCTTGAGGCCCGCGAGCCCGCCACCGTGCGGCTCGAGGTAGAAAGCCGCACGCTGACCGGGGTTCTCCCCGTAGCGGAGGGTCTGCGACCGCTCCATCGCGAGTACCGTACGGTCGGGAAACTCTTCGGCGCGCTCGCAGGCAAACCACTTTGCTATCGCGCCGTCATAGGCTGCCGTATGAGCGAACACCTTCTCCGCAAGGAGCCGGCGCAGGTCGAGATCGTCGTCCGCAGCCTCCAGCGTGGCGAGAACGCGTCCGTAATCAGATGGATCGACGACCACTGTCACCGACTCGAAGTTCTTTGCCGCCGAACGCAGCATTGACGGGCCGCCAATGTC
>DATAIM010000486.1:0-5676 GCA_036262655.1 Gemmatimonadaceae bacterium
CCCGCTGCAACGATTGAGACCACCTGGAAACCAAGCTTGGCGGCTACGCTCGGGTTTGAGCTCGTGTAGCGAACGTTGAAACCGCCGATGCTTCCACAAAGGATGCCCTGAACGTCGCATTGATCGCCGGAGAATGTAGGCGTCGAGTACACGACTGTATCGCCCACGAACGACGTGTCGTTTCGCTCCGCTGGGGAAACCGAGGTGACTCTCTCGTCCCCGTTGACCGTCACGTCCTGTCGACACGCTGCGAGAGGGCCGATCGAAATCAGAGCCACTGCCATCGCGCGCAGCATCCAGCCTTTACGGCGACTGCCCTTGACCGGGCGGGATTCCTGAAACCGTCCACTGCAAAAACGCCCAGCCTGCTGCATCTGCTTCTCCTTCGTTAGTGGTTGAATCATCAGTGTTCTCTCCACGCTACCGACAGGAGAGGTCCAACAGGTTGCCGCCTTCACGAACTGTGTAAGTCACCTGGATCACCGGCTTGCCGCGTTTATCGAAGGCGAGGCTGCTCTTCACAACCCTGCCCAAAAACCCTGCGACCTTTCCGCCATCCCAGTCGATCCTGCCGCTTGCCGGGTCGTATGTGAACGCGGCGCGTGAGCCCGTGCCCTCTTTTACGAGGCTGGTGTACACGCCCTTACCGACAACGCCGATCTTTCCGATGGTCATCGCCGTGGGACCACCGGACATCGCGCCCGAAAGGATTGTTTCGCAGGTGTAGACGCCGTTCGGGATGCTGCCCGGAAGCGCCATTTGCGGGCGGGTCGCGGCGACCAAGGTTGGGCGCTTCAGCTCGGCACTCGTGACCCATCTATCGTCACTCGAGTAGTCGTCGCGAAGAACCTTGTACTTGCCGTTTTTTACGGCGTAGATGCTTCCCGGGTACCACGTGCCGCCGTAGTTGACGAGGACGCGGTCGGGGATCCTGAGCGGGGTATCCTGTATCGCCTCGACCGGTTCCAGGGAGGGCCGGCCTGACTGCGCGGATACCGGGCTGGTGAGGCCGTGCATCGCGATTGCGAGTAAAAACTCCGCCGCAAAAACCAGGACACGAGCACTTCGGCCCGAAGTCGATCCTGTCATTGATGCAAGTGGAGTTGAACCCTGAACGCGACGCTGCTTCATCTAAGCGGCGAACCTATGGTTGGCTCGTTACACCCGCGTTATCTTGCCCGTAACGCCTTTCAGGAACATCTGGTTGACTCAGTTTTGTCCGTTACGCACTAAGTGATCGAACTTCAGACGCTGGGCGCGTCTGAGCTGAAGGGGCTTCCACTCAACAATGCGCGCGGGATTCTTGGTCAGCCGCGCCGTTTTGCCCTCCTCGCATACCTCGCCCTCGCAAGACCGTTCGGCTTCCATCGACGTGACATTCTGCTCGCACTGTTTTGGCCGGAATCCGACCAGGACCGCGCGCGTTCGGCGCTCAGGCAGGCCCTGCATCACATCCGCCGCGCTACCGGAGAGGGGGTGGTTATCAGCCGCGGCGCCGACGAGCTGGGGCTCGATGAGACACGGTTCCGATGCGATGCGCGGGATTTCGACCGCTGCGTCGAGGCCGGTCAACTCGAGCGCGCCGTCGAGATTTACCGAGGAGACCTTCTCCCCGGATTATTCCTGAGCGACGCGCCAGGCCTCGAAGCGTGGCTCTCCAGCGAGAGACTGCGATACCGCGAGCGAGCCTCGTTCGCCGCCGACAGGATCGCTTCAGCGGCCGAAGGCGCTGGCGAGCTCGAGAAGGCAGTCCGTTATTCGCGGCGCTCGTTCGAGATCAACCCGCAGGACGAGAGCGTCCTTCGAAAGCACATGTCGCTTCTCGAGCGCAGCGGCGACCGAGTCGCCGCGATGCGGGTGTTCGATGCGTTTTCGACCCGTCTTGCCGCAGAGTGGGACGACGCTCCTGGCGAGGAGACGACGGCACTCGGAAACGCGATCCGTGCGAGGCGGAGAGCGCCCTCGCCTGTCGCTTCTGAGCCTTCACCCCGGGCGGCTGAACCAGTAGAGGAGCTCCGATCTTTTCCGGAGGTGCAAAGCCCTCCCGTATCTCCAGCAGTGGCTCCCTCGGTACCTGAGCCGATCCGCAGACGACCCGTTTCTCGCGGAACACTGTTGTCACGGGCGGCCGCCTTTCTCGTCATTGCCTTGCTTGGCGCAGGGGTAATCCTGAAACGCAGTGCACCTGTCGCCTCTGGTGCCGAAGGGCCGCAGCGGGTCGTGATCATGCCGTTCGACGTCCGAGCGGCACCCGCATGGAACTATCTCGGCGAAGGCATGGTCGATCTTCTCGGTGCAAAACTGGATGGTGCCGGGCAGCTCCGATCGGCAGACGCCCGCGCGGTGCTCGCGCTGGCACAGCGCGACGACGATTCGCCTACACCCGGCACGGCGAAGGTCATCGCGCGCGATCTGGGTGCCAGGTGGTTCGTTCTCGGAAGTGTTTTCGCAGACTCGAGCGGAGTGCAGCTGACCGCCGCGCTCTACGATGCCGCTCGTGCCGAGCGCGTTGCAGGCGGATCGGCGACAGGAAAGCCCGGCGAGCTCTTCCGTCTGGTCGACGAGTTGACGCTGAGTCTGCTACGCGGCATTCAGCGCGGCCCCGCCAGTGACCTCACCAGACTGGCGATACAAACCACCAGCTCCCTCCCCGCATTGAAGGACTACCTCCAGGGAGAGGCAAGCTTCCGCTCCGGCCATTTCGATCGTGCCGTGCAGTACTTCACCCAGTCAACGGAGCGCGACACGACTTTCGCACTCGCGGACTATCGCCTGGCGGTCGTCTCGGATTTTGCGGGAGCCAGTGGTGCTTTCATGCGGGCTCACATCGCACGCGCGGAAAGGCACAGCTCGCGGCTCGGGGAAAATGCACGGATGCTCGTAAAGGCGTTCGTGGCATTGCAGGAAAACCGCCCAGCGGAGGCTCAGGAAATCTATCGCGGAATCGTGGCGCGACAGCCTGACAACGTCGAGGCCTGGTATCAGCTCGCCGATCTTCAATTCCACGGCGGACCACGTGATGGCCATCCATCATCGGAATCGAGAAGAGCGTTCGAGCTCGTCCTGAAATATGATCCCGCGAACGCAAGCGCCCTGATTCATCTTGCCCGACTCGCGGCGGCCGACGAACGATGGCCAGATCTCGATCACCTCACCCGCCGGGTCCTCACGCTGTATCCAAACGGCGACGAAGCTCTCGAGATGCTCGCGATCCGCGGGGTTGCACTGCGGGATGACAGCGCACTTGCCGCAGCAATCGACTCTCTCCGCGAGAGCGCTGCTGTGAGAAGGTACGTCACAGCACGGCGCGCGATCGCGTCGGGGCGGGACCGGGGCAGAGGTGCCCCGCTGTTCATTCTCCTCGCAAACCCCGTAATGCCAACCGAGTATCGTGCCCGCGGCTATCTCGGGCTCGCGGACATCGCGGCTTCTCAGGGACGATGGCGGCTTGCGCGGCTTCGTCTCGCCGATGCGGCGAAACTGGATCCGCACCTCACACTTCAACGCACGACGAGTCTCGCGGCTGCAAGTCTGACCCGGCCAAAACCTCCCTTTTCCCCCGGAACTGTTGCGGCGATGCTCTCCGTGATGGCGAGGGAGCGATCAAACCCAACCGCCGGGGTAACACCGGAAGGTGCCAGGCGCCGGGAAATGGCAGTCATTTATCACCATGGAGTTCTAGCATCGCGAGGTAACATGCCGGCTCTCACTCATGAGTTGATGACGCGGCTCGCGCAGATGGGGAGTAATTACGCCGACAGCAACAAGACGAGAGAGGCAGCGAGCATGCTGCGGCAATATCTCGCGGTGGAGAACGACTCGCTGCTGGAAGTGATTCGCTCTGAATCAGGTGCTGATGCGTCGTACTTTTCCGGCCAGAAACACGGTTTCGCGACGGATGCCGATCGCGCATACCTCTCGGCCGAGCTGCTTCGCCGGCTCGGGCGCGAGAAGGAGGCGCTAGTGTGGTACCGCATCGCGGCTGATGACGAATACGGTGGTGTACTTTACGCCGCCCCCGCCGCATTTCGTTCTGCGGAGATCCTGGAGCGGCTCGGCCTGACAGCCGAAGCAATCAGGAGCTATGACCGTTTTGCGGAGGTGTGGCGGAACGCGGATCCGGAGATGCAGCCGATTGTCTCGGGTGCCCGCACGCGGAGCCGGCAGCTTCGTGATCGCGGTACGAACAGCTCGCCGTCTCGTACCGCCGGGGAGAGATGATCATGCCAGAGCCACGGAGTCTTCCGGCAGCGGTACAGGATAGAAAGATCGCCCTGGTGCTTGGTGGCGGCGGTCTGAAGGGATTCGCCCACATCGGGGTGCTCGCAGCGATTGAGGAGAAACGTCTCAGGCCGGCGGTTCTTGCCGGAACAAGCATCGGCTCTCTGATTTGTGCGGCGCACGCCGGCGGCATGTCCGTGGAGGACATGACCGACCATGCCAAGGCGCTTCGCCGCAGGGATCTGTTCCGGCTCAACCGGCTGGGAATGCTGCTCGAGCGCACGCACGCTCCTTCGATATATCAATCCGGCCCGCTCCGCGATGTCTGCGCCTCGGTGGTGCGCGACGTGACGTTCGACGAGCTGGACACAACTCTGCTGGTCAATACGGTCGATCTGCAGAGGGGCTCGCCAGTCGTGTGGGGGCTTCCCGGACTCCGCGATGTCAGCGTTCGTGATGCAGTGTACGCGTCGTGCGCCCTGCCGGGCTTTTATCCACCGGGAGACGTCGCTGACAGAAGCTGCGTTGACGGCGGAGTCATAGACAATCTGCCGGTGAGCGTCGCGTCTCAGGGGATGGACGCCGTAATCGCGGTGGATACCGGGAGCGCCGCCCTGATCACGCAGAAAGACATCGCGCAACAGGGATTCTCGGCGATTTACATGCGGGCGGCGACGACGATGATGCACGCACTTCAGCTGAATCCGCTCCAGCAATGGGCCGGGCCGCCGATGATCCTGATCCGACCGCGCGTATCGCACATCAGCTGGTTCAGCTTCACACACACGGATGAGCTGATCGAGGCGGGATATCGCGCGGCTATGGAAGCGCTGGAGCATGTTGACAGCTGTCTGAGTGCCGACACCGGCATATTCCCCCGCCGCTCGACACGGTTGTCAGTCGATCGTGACAAGTGTATTGGTTGTACACTCTGCGTCGCGCTTGCGCCGAACGTGATGACGATGGACAGCAGTGGGAAAGCTGTGCCCCGCATCCCCGTAGTGGATTGGTCCCCGGCAGATGGCGATTTCGTCCATCATTGCCCTACCTACGCCATCAATGCTGAGCCGGCCGAGGTCCATGGAAGAGCGAATCAGCCGGAAGCGACAGAGGCGCAGACGATCGAGGAGAAAGTCGAGAGACTCGAGAGCGCCTGAAGTCCAGGTGACGGTGGACGGGGTGGTGATCGACGCAGTACAGACTGTAGTCCTTAACCCTCGAAGACTCTCGATTCTCGGTCCGCAATCACTCGAAAGAGCGGGCGGCTGAAACTGACCCACTACTCGGCCGCGAGGGATACGGAATCCAGCGCGGCGATGTGCTACATTACAAGCAGCCTGACGCCCGCCAAAACCCAGGGCGCCAGTGGCTCAGAGCAACCGGCAAGCGCACGGCGCGGCCTGTTCCAGAGAAAGACACCATGACACACCCGAATTCATTCGGAAGCCGGTCCAC
>DATAIM010000487.1:0-2300 GCA_036262655.1 Gemmatimonadaceae bacterium
GGATCCTTCACGACCGGATCGCCACGTGCGGACTGCCATTTCAGCGCGCGAGATTCACGTTCAGTCCCCACTGTACACTCAGCTTGTATCCAACGCTCACGCGAGACGCTGCAAAGGAGCTTCTATCGCTGAGAATAACCGCGCCTGCCGTCATCGACCGCATTGCGGTGTACCAGACGCTCGATCCGCAGCCGTCGAGGAAGCTTCTGGAGCTCCCTCTCACGGGAATAGCAGGCGAACAATTTCCGTCGTTCGGCGTCTAACATTATATGACCAAGGCATGGGTTTACACGTGTGCGATATATGGCGCCGTTTTCTTTGCAGCACCGAGTCCTGGGGCTGCGCAACACGTTCACGACGAGACTGCTTCGTCGATGAGTGCAGCCGACATGAAGGCGATGGCCGCGCACATGGAGATGACACCACATCGTTCTCCGACACGTGCCGATTCGATCCGGGCGGCGAAGATTGTTTCGGAGCTGCGCACGGGGATAGCGAAGTATCGCGATGTCAGGGTTGCAGTCGAGGATGGGTTCAAGCAATTCGCTCCGCAGATCAAGAACCAGCCTGTATATCATTTCACGAGGGCGGCCTCAGCAATCGCCAACGCGTTCACATTCAACGCAGCGCGTCCGACATCGCTTCTCTACAAGAAAGACGGGGCGGGAAACCTCGTGCTCATTGGAGCCATGTATACCGCGCCACGCACGCTCTCGGCGGAAAAACTGGACGAGCGCGTGCCTCTCGGGATTGCCCAGTGGCACAAACACGTGAACTGGTGTCTGCCGCCCAAGGGAGACGAAGAGGGCTGGTTGGAGAAGCGAAATGGTCGGCCTGTATTCGGGCCCCTGGGAGTCTCGACGCGAGAGGAATGCGATGCAGCCGGTGGGCGCTTTCAGGAGGAAGTGTTCGGGTGGATGGTGCACGCGAACGTTTTCGCCAGCGATGATCCCCGCATTATCTGGGGCGACGAGCACATGATGTCAGGTCGTGAAATGCTCGACGCACGGCGGTAGTCCCGGAGGACCGGCGTCCGGATTATTCGTTGGTGTCCGACGCTGTTCTTGTCGAGCCATCGATTGCGAGCAGCGCTCGTTTGTGGAGTATGCTGTTTTCATCCGCGATCAACCCCAGCTCGATGATGCGGTCGACGATCCATCCTTCGGACACATCGAGCCTTGGCCGCTGGATATTCTGCGGGAGGTCGAACACCATCGTTGCATCGACCGGAGTGTGTCCGACCTTTGTTTCAGCACCGAGTATCTGGGAACGCATGCCTGGAGCAAGGGCTGACTCGGCAGCGGTCGACCGCTCGTACACACGCCCCAGAGCGTCGACGATTCTCGCTTTGGGCTGGTAGAGGAGCATGTCGATATTGGGATTCTTCGCGCTGTTGTGAAGGCGGACGGTCAGCACGTGAAATGAACCGGCGGCCTTGAGAGCCCCATTCGCGGTGGGCATGGTCGCCAGCTTCTCCAAGTGCTCGACCGACATCCCAAGGTGGCAATCGAGGTAGAACCCGCAGAACCATTTGATGTCGCCGGCTTCGATGGTTTGCTCGGTGCTGGTCGCGGAAGCAGCAATTACACCAGTTGTATATAGAAGTGCGATGGCAGCGGCTCCGCCGACAAACGTTCTGGCGATTCCGGATTTACGCCGCCGGTGAGCGAGAAATGCAATCGCAGCGGATGCCCCGACGGCCATCACTGTCAGGAGTAGAAGAATCGCGTTTGCGCCACCGACCAGGTTTCCCATTGCTACATCCTCCGGGATCGAGTCAAAAGGAGGTACTCGACAAATATGCCAAGATCACCATTGTATTGTCAAGTACTTTGCTCTACAGAGTCAATTCCAGCTCGAGCCTCCCGGCATGTTATCTTGATCGCCGATGAAAAGCGCAATGCAACTGACCGTGGCGGTCGTGCTGCTCGCCGGCTGCACGCGACCCAGACCCGCCAAAGATCCGGTCGATGCCGGGAGCGGACGTGCTGAAGGAAGCATGGTCTCACCGGCTCGAGCGATCGAGCCCAGGCCCGGCGAGAAACACTTTCGGGCCATCAGACAAGTCACTTTCGGCGGAGAAAACGCGGAGGCGTACTTCAGCCACGACGGCCAGTGGCTGACGATGCAGAGCACACGAGATGGGCGTTCATGTGACCAGCAGTACGTGATGAGGGTCGATGGGTCCGACATTCGGCGGATTTCGGACGGCAGGGGAAAGACGACATGCGGCTGGTTTTTTCCAGGCGATAAACGGCTCTTCTTTGCGTCCACGACCGCGCATGATTCAGCATGCCCTT
>DATAIM010000488.1:0-1536 GCA_036262655.1 Gemmatimonadaceae bacterium
TCGGCGGCTGAGCCACCGGCGATTCCGGTGGCTCGCGGCAAAGGCGAGAAGCTCTCAGCGGAGGAGCTCAGGCTCCGTCATCGCCACCTCGATCTCCGGAGACCGGAGCTTCAGCAGAACATCGTTCTTCGTCACCGCCTTCAGCAGACGACGCGCCGCTTTCTCGACGAGCGGGGATTTCTCGAGATCGAGACGCCTATTCTGACGAAGCCGACGCCCGAAGGGGCGCGTGATTATCTCGTTCCGAGCCGTGTTCACGCCGGAGAGTTTTACGCGCTGCCGCAGTCGCCCCAGCTCTACAAACAGCTTCTCATGGTCGCCGGGTATGATCGGTACTTTCAGATCGCGCGCTGCTTTCGGGACGAGGACCTTCGTGCGGACAGGCAGCCTGAATTCACGCAGATCGACATCGAAGCCTCCTTCGTGGGTCCCGAGGACATCTTCGAGCTGACGGAGGGCCTGCTCACAGGGCTCTTTCGCGATGCGGGAATCGACATTCCGTCGAAGTTCCGCCGCATGAGTTACTCCGAGGCGATGGAGCTTTACGGATCAGACAGGCCGGACCTTCGCTACGACCTAAGGATCTTCGATGCAACCGACGCCTTCCGGGGAAGTGACTTCGGTATCACGCGAAGCGCAATCGAAGCGGGCGGCAGGGTGCGCGGCATCCGCATTCCCGGAGGCGCGGCGCTTTCGCGGAAACAGGTCGATGAGCTCGAGCAGATCGCAAAAACCGGTGGAGCATCCGGACTGCTGCGAGTGAAAAAGGTGAATGGAGTGCTCGAGGGTCCCATTGCGAAGTTCATCGAGGACGCCGGGTCCCAGGTGCTGGCACTACAGGAGGGTGACCTCGCTCTGCTGGCTGCGGCATCCGACGCGGTGTCGAGCGTCGCGCTCGATCGCGTTCGTCAGGACGTGGCGAGACGAATGGGGCTGGTGCGGGAAAGCGAGGTCGAGCTTGTGTGGATCACTGACTTCCCGCTATTCGGTGTCGACACGCAGACGGGCGCTCTGGCTGCCGTACATCATCCATTCACCTCGCCGAACCCCGAGGACGTCGACAGGCTCGACTCCGACCCCGGGAGTGTTCGTGCGCTGGCATACGATGTCGTGATGAATGGGACGGAGCTTGGTGGCGGAAGCATCCGCATCCACGATTCGAAGATGCAGCGTCGCATCCTCGAGAGGCTCGGCATTACAGCGACGGAAGCGGAGCACCGATTTGGGTTCCTCCTCGAGGCGCTCGACTCCGGCGCCCCGCCGCACGGCGGAATAGCGTTCGGGTTTGACAGGATTGCAATGCTTCTCGCCGGCGCGCCGTCGCTGCGCGACGTGATCGCGTTCCCAAAAACCACTGCCGCACGCGCGCTCTTCGAGGGTGCGCCAACGTCTGTGAACGCTGGAGATCTCTTGGACCTGCATCTGGAGTTGCGCTCTGCCACAAGTGACTGACGAACCGACCGTTCAGCGCCTTTCGACCGAAGGGGCCGACATGCTGACGCTCGCCGGCGTGAACGACGAGAACCTTATCGAGCT
>DATAIM010000489.1:0-2971 GCA_036262655.1 Gemmatimonadaceae bacterium
CGCTTCCGCAGGCGCTCCTTGGATATAACGGATGTGTTCGCGGATCGAACACTCCCGACTGTTTCAGGTATCCGAAGAAGGTTTACGGCCAGGCGAGGAAATCCGACGATTCCGGGTTTCGGATAACAGGTTCACGCGAAAGGACAGCTCCGCGATCCAGCGGGGTACCGGGGGTGCATCGCCCCTGAATGGACGGGAGACCCGCTTACAGCCGGTCTCCCGCTTCCCACCAAGTCATAAGGGTCCTTGACTACCCCCCCAGGGTATGGCATCTTATACCCAGTGGGGGTATGTGAGGATATAAGACGATGCCAGAGTCAACTCGAAAAGCTGTCGCTGTTGATCCCGATACGCGGACACGGAACCTGAAACGCCTCCGGCGTATCGAGGGCCAGGTCCGCGGGCTCCAGAAGATGGTCGAGGATGACCGCTACTGCACCGACATCATGACGCAGATCTCATCGGTCCACGAAGCGCTGAGAGCTGTCGGCCGCGAACTCATGAAGAACCACCTCAAACATTGCGCGGCCACCGCAATCCGGTCCAACGACGCAGAAGCGGGCGCGATGTACGACGAGATCGTCGACCTGATGTACAAGACCGGACGGTAGCATGACATCCGCCACTATCGATTCGATCGACCACGATTCCACCGAGCGGATCGACCTCCCCGTCACCGGAATGACCTGCGCCGCCTGCGCCGCCCGCATTGAGCGCTCGCTCGGCAAGTCGAAAGGCGTGGCAGAAGCGACGGTAAACCTCGCCACGGAACGAGCGACAGTGCGCTTCGATCCCTCAGTCACTGATATCGATCGACTTATCGGAACAATACGCGAAGCCGGCTATGATGCAACCGCTCCTGCGGTTGACTCTTCGCCCGCGGACGTTGCGGCGGCGGCGGAGGAACACCGCAGGGAAGAGTACGCTGCTCTCAAGCGGAAGTTCACCGTGGCGAGCGTCCTTGCCCTACCCGTTCTTCTCATCGCGATGTCGCACGGGCGGGTCGCGCTGCTCGATTTTCCCGGAGCCCAGTGGCTGCAGCTCATCCTGACGACAGCGATAGTCTTTTACTCGGGCGCCCAGTTCTATAGAAATGCGTGGCTGGCATTCCGCCATCGGTCAGCCGACATGAATACGCTGATCGCAATGGGAACCGGAGCCGCCTATCTGTTCTCCACTGCTGCCGTACTCCTGCCGGCGTTATTCGCTCGCGCCGCGCCCCATCAAAACGGTGAGCGACTCGGCGGTCACGCCCCCATGCCGCCGGTGTACTTCGAGGCCGCCGCGGTCATCATCGCGCTCATCCTCCTCGGCCGCATGCTCGAAACGCGCGCAAAGGGCCGCACGTCGGATGCCCTGCGAAAACTCATCGGGCTCCAGGCAAAAACCGCCCGCGTCATTCGCGACGGAGTCGAGCACGAGGTGCCGATCGAGTCTGTGACCATGGGGGACACGATTGTCGTACGCCCCGGCGAGAGAATTCCAGTCGACGGAGTGATAATCGAAGGCGCATCAGCCGTCGACGAGTCGATGCTTACGGGAGAAAGCCTTCCCGTCGACAAATCTCCTGGTGAAACGGTATTCGGCGGTACCATGAACCGGATGGGCTCGATGATCTTCGAGGCGAAGCGGGTGGGACGCGACACGATGCTCGCGCGGATCGTCAAAATGGTCGAAGAGGCGCAGGGATCTCGTCCGCCAATCGCGCGGCTCGCCGACATCGTCAGCGGAATATTCACACCGGTCGTTCTCTCGGTCGCCATCGCGACTTTCGCCATCTGGTTCGTCGCCGCCCCGGTGGATTCGCGGTTCAGCATAGCCCTGGTGAATTTCGTCGCGGTGCTGATCATTGCATGTCCGTGTGCACTCGGACTGGCGACACCAACAGCGATTATGGTCGGCACCGGAGTAGCCGCGGAGAACGGCATTCTCATCCGCACCGGCGAGAGCCTCGAGATGGCGCACAAGCTCACGACGATAGTCGCCGACAAGACAGGAACCGTGACGCTCGGCGAGCCCACGGTGACAGATGTCATCCGACTGCAAAACTCCGAGGAGGATGTGCTCGCGCTTGCGGCGAATGCCGAGGCTGCCAGCGAGCATCCCGTTGCGCGCGCAATCGTCAGGGCTGCGAGTTCGCGCGGGCACGCGGTCGAGCTTCCGCGCGACTTCGAAGCTCTTCCAGGACTTGGCATGCGTGCGACCGTGCGCGAAGCACGCGTCGTGATCGGTAATCCGGCTCTGCTCGAGTCACTCGGAATCTCCACCGCGATCGTAAAGGACAGAGTTGAGGACCTGGCATCTCACGGAAGCACGCCCATCATCGTTGCAAGGAACGATGAGATCATCGGCATCATCGGTGTGGCCGACGAGCTGCGGCCAGAAGCAACAGCGGCCGTTTCCTCGCTGCATGCAATGGGACTCGACGTCGTGATGCTCACCGGTGACAACCCACACACCGCGGACGCAGTTGCCCGCCGCGTGGGGATCCGACGCGTCGTGGCCGGCGTGCTCCCCGCGCAGAAGGCGGCCGAGGTCAGGCGGCTGCAGGATGCAGGCGAGCTCGTCGGAATGGTTGGTGACGGTATCAACGACGCGCCAGCTCTCGCGCAGGCCGACGTTGGAATCGCGATCGGAACGGGCACCGACATCGCGATCGAAGCGTCGGACATGACACTGCTCCGGGGCGACCTGCGGCGCGTCGTCGCCGCGATCGCACTGTCCCGCTCGACGATACGCACGGTCAAACAGAATCTGTTCTGGGCGTTCGTCTACAACGTGATCGGCATCCCGATCGCAGCCGGCGTGCTCTATCCGATCACTGGCTGGCTCTTGTCACCGGTGCTCGCGAGCGCGGCGATGTCGCTCTCCAGTGTCTCGGTACTGACGAACAGCCTTCGGCTTCGCGGATTCCGTGCACCTCTAGTGAAGGAGGTGTGAGAATGGACTCCGCTGAGATCGGTGTCGTCGT
>DATAIM010000490.1:0-12203 GCA_036262655.1 Gemmatimonadaceae bacterium
CAACATGGAGAGAGTAAGAGGAATCGTCAGATGACGCCTCTCGGGTTTGGGCGTGCGCGACGTGCAGCGATCGCGACGGAGATTGGAAACGCACTTGGTGCGCGGACCATGCCGGACATTCGGATCAGGCGAGGCAACCCGCTCGATCCTTTCCGAGAACTCGAAGCGCGGAGTTCGACGCCGTGCGAAGGGCGAAGACTCTGTTCTGACCCCTATCCTTCGACGGAACCGGCGCTACTATAATATCCTAATCACCAACAAACCCCCACTGGCTGGGAGAGGCGCTTATGACTGACCTCATCAAAACCACAACGCCGCGCCGGGGCTTTCTCGGCAAACTAGCCGCAATGGCGGCAGCCACGGGCCTTGGCGCGGCAGTACCATCCCGTCTCGTTGCGGAAGACGCGGCGAGGGAGCTCTCGCGTGACGCTGCACTCGATGCGTGGTTCGGAAAGCTCAAGGGAAAGCAGCACAAGATGGTGTTCGACGCGCCAGAGCCGAACGATGGAATGCCAGCGATATGGCCGCGCGTGTACCTCAACACGATGCAGGCGACGTATCCAGGAGACGCCACCGCCGTCGTGATCCTTCGCCACGCAGGCCTCGGCCTCGCCATGAGCGATCCCGTTTTTGCGAAGTACGGGATGGGAGAGATCTTCGGTCTCAAGGAAGGAGATTCTCCGGCCAAGCGGAATCCGTACGCATCGATCACCGGCCTCCCGATTCCGGGCCTTGGAATTGTCGAGCTCCTGAAATCAGGGGTTCTCGTTGGCGCATGCGATGTCGCTCTGACGGTTTACAGCAGCGGGGCAGCGACCAAGATGGGACTCAACCCTGAAGCAGTGAAGAAGGAGTGGGTCGCGGGACTGCTGCCAGGGGTGCAGGTCGTCCCGTCGGGGGTGCTTGGCGTCGCTCGAGCGCAGGAACTGGGCTGCGCGTACTGCTTCGCGGGATAGAATTCCACATATCGCATAGCCGTCGGTAGTCGCCACTCTTCCGCGTCGACGCCGAGGGGAATTCCGAAGAAGGCAGGATCACCGGGACTCAGTCAATCACCAGAATGGCTGAGTCCTGTGCGTTCAGGGTGCGGGTAAAAGCAAGCCAGTGGATTTGTTAGTAGCAAATCGATAATATATCAGCCGGTGAGAAGCATGAACTCGGACGAACTCCGCGCCACTCAGGCACCTTTAAAAGAACTCTATCGGTCCACCCCGGATGCGGCGCTGGTGACCCTCAAGGCGACTGGACGACTAGGCGAAGAAGTCACGTGTAAGATCGAGACCGGTAAAGCCCTCGTCGCAGCGGGACTCCACCCCGCCACCGGGGGAAACGGTTTGAGTGCGTGCTCAGGCGATATGCTGCTCGAGGCGCTGGTTGCCTGCGCAGGAGTGACCCTTGCCGCCGTCGCGACTGCACTGGGTATCGAGCTTCGCGACGCGTCGCTCGATGCTGAAGGCGACCTGGACTTCCGCGGAACTCTTGGGGTGTCAAGGGAAGTTCCTGTAGGGTTTCAGAATATCCGTCTCACGATCGCCCTCGATACAGATGCTACAGAAGATCAGGTGGCATCACTGATCCGGCTGACCGAGCGATACTGTGTGGTTTACCAGACTCTGGTGCGCGCGCCGGATATCGCTGTGACCGTGCACCGCAGAGCGTAGGAGATCAGCCCGAGCATCGAGGCGTTTACCATCCCTGTTCGTCCCTCGTTTAAGACGCGAGTACATTTCGGCTTAACACCTCAAGCGAGCCACAATGACCCGATTTTCCAGCATCCTCGATACGGTCGGCAATACGCCCGTAGTCAGGATCAACCACCTCGCCCCCGAAGGTATCGAGCTGTTCGTAAAGATCGAGGCGTTCAATCCACTAGGATCCGTGAAGGATCGCCTCGCACTCGGTGTGATCGAAGACGCCGAGAGGAGTGGAAAGCTCAAGCCTGGGCAGACGGTGATCGAGGCGACGAGCGGGAATACGGGCATCGGACTCGCGATGGTGTGCGCCGCGAAAGGCTATCCGCTCGTGGTGACGATGGCCGAGTCGTTCAGCATTGAGCGCAGGCGCCTCATGCGCTATCTCGGTGCGAAGGTCGTTCTCACCCCGCCGCCACTTGGCGCGACCGGCATGGTGAAAATGGCGATGGAGCTGGCCGAGAAGAATGGATGGTATTTGACGAGGCAGTTCGAGAATGAGGCGAACGCCGATTTCCATTCGCGCACGACAGCGAGAGAGATTCTCGACGATTTTGCCGGAGAGCGGCTGGACTACTGGGTTACGGGATTTGGAACCGGCGGCACGCTCAAGGGCGTCGGTCGTGTTCTCGACAAGGAGCGTCCGGAAACGAAGATTGTGCTGGCGGAGCCGGCCGATGCTGCAATGGTGACGAGCGGTGCGGCTCAGGAGCGGAACAACGACGGTACCCCCAGATCGCGGCACTCTGCGTGGAAACCTCATCCGATTCAGGGCTGGAGCCCGGACTTCATTCCGAAGCTCACGGGTGATGCTCTGGATGCAGGGTATGTCGACCGCGTAATCACCGTACCGGCACCGGATGCAATGCGATCGAGCCGCGAGCTCGCGCAGAAAGAGGGGATTTTCGTCGGTACGTCCTCCGGCGCATCGTTCGCAGCCGCACTCCAGGTCGCAAGGGAGGCGGAGAAAGGCACGACGATTCTCTGCATGCTGCCCGACACCGGTGAGCGTTATCTCAGCACGCTGCTGTTCGAGGAGATCAAACCGGAGATGAATGACGAAGAGCGCGCGATCTGGGAAACGACCTCGGCATTCGTGAACGTTCCACCCGCTGACGGTGCAGCGGCGGCGACCGCGCCAGCGGCGGCTGCTACTCCGCGGTGAGCTGCGGGAACGTCAGCCACAGGCGGTGAATCGAAGGAAATTCGTCGCCGCCAGCGCTGCCGTCGCCACAGGCAGCGCTGGACTTCTCGGCTATACGACAATGATCGAGCCGCACTGGCTGGAGTTCGTGACGCGAGACCTCGCGGTAGCGAATCTTCCACCAGCGCTCACGGGCGCGACGCTCGCTCATGTGAGCGACCTGCATGCGTGCACGTTTGTAGATGAGAGCTATTTAAAACACTCTCTCGATCGACTGCGCGCTCTCGCCCCGGACATTGTCGTAATGACCGGCGATTTCGTGACGTGGGAGCGCGATGTCCCGACCGGACTGAAAGTGGCGCAGCTGACGCGCGTTCTGTCTCATTTTCCTCACGGACGCCGCGCCACGATCGGGATACTTGGCAACCACGATTACGGGGAGACGTGGAGAGACGGCAATATCGCCGAACAAATCACGGCGATTGCCAGCGCAGCAGGGATACGCGTGCTTCGTAACCAGGTCGAGACTGTCGCGGGGGTGGATTTCATCGGTATCGACGACCTCTGGTCGGGGAGGGCTGACACGCGGCGCGCATTCGAGCAGCGGGTGAGCACTGCTGCCATTGCCTTGTGCCACAATCCCGACGGGCTCGACGAGCTTTCATGGGAAGGATACGCCGGATGGGTGCTCGCAGGTCACACGCACGGCGGCCAGTGTAAGCCACCATTCCTGCCACCTCCGATACTCCCCGTAAAAAATCGGCGGTACACCGCAGGCGAGATCGTCGTTGACCGCAACCGCACACTCTATATCAGCCGGGGCGTGGGCCACCTGTACAGAGTGAGATTCAATGTCAGGCCGGAGATCGGGATATTCACGCTCCGGCCAACCGGCCCGACGTCACGAGGCGGGTGAGTCCAGCGCCTGAGCGATGTCCGCGATCAGCACGTCGGCTCCTTCGAGGCCGATGGACAAGCGCACCAGTCCATGTGGAATGGACTGCGCGTCGAGATACGAAAGGTTGGTGCCCCGATTCGGTGAGATCACGAGACTCTCTACTCCACCCCAGCTGACCCCTATCCGGAAGCGCTTCAATCGGTCGATGAATCTCCGCACATCCTCGAATTCACCATTGGCCAGCTCGAAGCTGAACAATCCCGAGGAACCAGTGAGCGATCGCGACCCGCTGTTCAGGGCCGGATGATGTACCGCACTCACCTCGGGGCGACCGCGCAGGTAGTCGGCAACGCGAATCGCCTCCCCTTCGTGCTGCTTCATACGAACCGGCATCGTTCGCATTCCACGAAGGAGGAGCCACGCATCGAATGGATGCAGAATTCCGCCGTTCAAGAGAAAGGCGCGGTGAAATATCTGCTCTACGTGCGCGGTACTTCCGATAACCGCACCGGCAACAACGTCGCTGTGCCCGCCGATATACTTGGTCGCGCTGTGCACAACGAGGTCGATGCCGTGCTCGATCGGTTTCTGAAAAAGCGGAGATGCCCAGCTGTTGTCGATGCAGGTAAGCGCTCCGCGATGGCGTGCGATCCGGCCGATGGATCCGAGATCGAGTGTCCGAAACATCATCGTTCCGGGATTCTCGAGCCAGACGAGCTTCGTGTTCGGTAGAATGGCTGCCTCTACGGCTGCCGGCTCGATGTCGAGAAGCAGCGTATGGTCGATTCCAAACCGCTTCAAATGACGGGCGAGCTGAAGTGTTGGACCGTACGTGTGGTTCACGAACACGATGTGATCGCCAGCCTTGAGCAGCCCCATTATCACTGCGCTCACCGCAGCCATCCCTGATCCGAACGCCTTACAGGCTTCGCCGCGCTCGAGAGCGGCAAGCTTTCGCTCCAGCACTTCAACCGTCGGATTCTGGCCCCGCGTATAAACGGTGTTTCGGCTCTCAGCCGCACCTGCCGTGATCAGCGCATCGTAGGTCGGAAACGCGAACAGCGACGTCTGCACGATTGGAGTCGCCATCGGCTCGACACCGGGCTCACGGGCAGGGTTGTCCTCGAGGCAGATAGCTATATCTGCGGGATCGATGGGTAACGGGGAGCCGCGCGGCCCCGAGGATTTCTCTTTTTCGTCCGGGTGCAGCATGGGCGGACTTTAACCGCGCAAGATGCCGCGTGCCAGTTTGAAATCACGACGTATTGGTCAATCCGGTGGCGCGGATCGTCCCTCATCACGAATATTAGACGCCAACTCCAAAAGGCTGTCTCGATGGAAAATCGTCCAGGCGGTTCACTCCGGTCTCCCGCGACCCGAGTACTGCTGAAGGTTGTCGCGTACTACGCAGTGCTGATCCCCCTCGGCTGGCTTGTTCTCGACAAGCTTCCCGCAGGCTCCAGCTTTGCGACGTCCGGATTTCAGCCCATTCTTGGCGATGGGATCAAGACTGCTGCAGCAACAAGTGTGTCCACTGCACCTCATCCCGGCGGTGCCGTCGCTGTCGCCGCTGCCATGATGGCCGCGATCCTGCTCTCGCTCCCCGTAGCATGGGTCTACCAACTGACCCGGGCAAAGCGCGGATACCAGCAATCAGTCGTTCAGCTGCTGATCATTCTTCCGCTTGTGGTCGCCGGTGTGGTGATTCTCGTGAAGAACAGCCTTGCGCTAGCGTTCAGTCTTGCCGGAATCGTTGCCGCCGTACGCTTTCGAAACAGTCTCGATGACAGCAAGGATGCGGTGTATGTCTTCCTTGCGACCGGGGTGGGGCTTGCGGCGGCGGTCGACATTCCGATGGCGACGGTAATCTCGATGCTGTTCAACGTGACGGTGCTCTTGCTCTGGTACACGGACTTTGGAAATTCACCGATCGAGCTCGAAGGGAGTATCGCCGCGAAGCGGCTCAAGCGCGCCAAAGAGCTCGCCCGCACGGGGACGTTCGTCGCGCAGATAGACAACGAAGTGCTTCGTAACATGAATCGCGAGCAGCTCGAGGGGCTCGCGCAGAAGGCACTGCGCCGTGCGCGCGGCGACGGGTCCAAGGCCGACGAGTCTCCCGAAACATGCCTGCGGGTGCGCACTCGCGATTCCGCCGGCACTCGCCGCGGACTCGAGCTGGTACTCGGCGAATTCGCTCGCGAGTGGCGAACGGGCGGAATTACCATCGACCCGGATGGCGTGGCGACGATCGACTATTTCATCCGTACGAAAAAGACGACGCAACCGGACGAGCTCGTAACCCTGGCGCGGACGGCGGGCGGGTCCGAGCTGGTAGACGCGGAGATCAGGTAAACGACTTGCTGCGAAATTCTTCATGTCGTGTGAGGACGCACTGAGGCCGCCGGCCCGATTCTGATGCGCAACCCTCACCACTTTCGCTACGAAGTCCGCTCGGCGCGCCATCTCGGAGAGCTGGCCAGTGCTCCGCTACCGGTGCCGGTGGCGGCCAGTGAGCCAAAGCGATCCCAGCACCGGGACCTTTATCTCGACACGGCTGACAATGCGCTGAGGAACCGCAACATTGTATGTCGGCTGCGTCTGCGGTCGGACGACAAGCGGATTCTCTCGCTGACGATCGGTGGTGGCGCAGAGAGCCCGGGCACGCGCATCGACTCGCCTGTCAAATCCGCTGATGTGTCGAATGCACTGGCCGAGCCGACAGAGGCCGGCCGACGTCTCAGCGCGATAGTCGATCCGAAGACCTTGCTTGTGACACTGGAGCTCGAGACGGAGCGGCTCACACGCTCGGCCGAAAGTGACTGGCTGGGGCGGCCTCGAATGCAGCTGAATTATGATTGCGTCGTCGTTCGCCGAAATGGCAGATCGACCAGTCTGTTCTACCTCTGTATTCATCAACTTCGTGGTGATACAGCGGGCGCGGAGAAGCTTGGACACGCGATGGCCGATGCGCATCACCTGCGGTTGACGCGTGAAGGCCCGCGTGATCGAGCGGAGCTCCTTCTCAGGTGGAAGGGCACAACGGGGGATGCACACGGCTCTTCGAGCGCAGATGGAGTCGCACACCTGCGCCGCCGGAGTGCAGACAGAGGCGAGTTCCTGAATCCCGAGCTCAGCCTTCTCGCGTTTCAAAGCCGCGTTCTGGCAATCGCCGAAGACAAGCGGACACCACTGGCCGAGCGACTGCGGTTTCTCGGGATCGTGAGCTCGAACATCGACGAGTTTTTCATGGTGCGGATGGCGGGCTTGAGACGAGCCGCTCGCGAGGAATCCGAGGAGCAATGCGACGATGGACTGACTCGCGGTGAGCAGCTGCAGCTGATCGGCGAGCACGTGGCCGCTTTGACGCGTCGGCAATCCGTCTGCGCAGACGAATGTCTCCACGAGCTGGAGCCTCATGGAATCCGCATTCTGTCGTGGCAGGATCTCGACGAGGCGCAACGCATCGCACTTCGCGCCGAATGCAGGGAACAGATTCATCCATCGCTGACACCGATGGCGATGACCCTGAGCCCGGGTCATCCGCTGCCTCACCTGCCGCACCTCACTCTCGCGCTTGCGGTCGTGCGAAGGGACCCTGTCACCCGCCGGCTCCATCTCGCCGAGCTCGAGCTGCCGACCGATTCTCCGCGCTTCATTCCGGTGCCAGGACGTGACGGGGATTTCGTGACGCTCGAGGAAGTTGTCAGGTCGAACATCGACCTGGTCTATCCCGGCGGCGAAGTAGAGAGCGTTTATGCGTTCCGGGTCACTCGCGGTGGTGAGCTCGCGCTCGACGAGGAGAGCAGTGAGGATCTGATCGATGCTGTCGACGATGCCGCGCGGAAGCGCTCGCTGAACCCTGCGGTGAGAGTTGAAGTCGAGCACGAGATGCCCGAGTTCGTCCGCGACCTGCTGCTGACGAATCTGCGGCGTGAAGATGTGTCCGACTCGATGCGGCTGGGCGCCAGCGACATTCATGAGGTAACGAAGCTGCTCGACCTTCGCTGCCTCGGTGACCTCGAGCTTCCGCGCGTTCAGTCCCTGCGGTATCCAAAGCACAAGCCGAGGGATCCGCTCACCGGATACTCGTCGATCCTGGACGCGATTCGTGAAAGCGACCTTCTCTTTCATCATCCGTTCGACTCATTCGACTCCACGGTGGTGAGGTTTCTCCGGGATGCGGCGGATGATCCGGACGTGACAGCGATGAAGATCACCCTGTACCGGATAGGAAATTCGTCGGGGATCGCGGAAGCGCTGATCGATGCTGCGAAGGGCGGCAAGAAAGTAGTCGTATTCGTCGAGCTGAAGGCCCGCTTCGACGAAGGCCACAACGTGGGGTGGGCGAGGAAGCTCGAGAAAGCGGGCGGCCACGTGGTTTCCGGTCTGGTCGGGTACAAGAACCACGCGAAAGCGGCTCTGGTTATCAGGCGGGAGGGTGGGAAGCTCAAAAGCTACGCCCACGTTGGAACCGGTAATTACAACAGTCGCTCGGCGCGTGAGTATACGGATCTGAGCCTGTTTTCAGCGAAAGAATCCCTCGCGGGTGACGTCGCCGACCTGTTCAACTCGCTGACCGGTGGATCGCTGCCTCCCCTTGGCTTGTCGCGTGGAGCGCTCGTCGCACCGCATCAGATGAAGGATGCGCTCATTGCGCTGATCGAGCGAGAAGCATCGCACGCCCGGGATGGAAAACCAGCGTGCATCACTGCGAAGATGAACGGATTGTCGGATTCGGAAGTCATCCGCGCACTGGTGAAAGCGTCGTCAGATGGTGTCGACGTCGATCTGGTGTGTCGCGGGATCTGCACCTTGAAGCCCGGCGTGCCGGGAGTGTCCGAGAGGATTCGCGTTCTGTCGGTCGTGGGAAGGCTTCTGGAGCATTCACGCATCTACCGATTCGAGAACAACGGGACTCCGGATTTTTTCATCGGATCCGCGGACCTGCGTCCGCGCAATCTCACGCGGCGTGTCGAGCTGATAGCACCCGTCATCGAGCCGAAACATCAGCAGACACTCCAGCGCATTCTCGACCTGTACGTGGATGACCCTACGGCGTGGCAGCTGGGGACGGACGGGACTTACACGCAGCGTCCTGCTGACGCGCCCGGCGCGCAGGAGCGGATGATGTCCCGAGAGACTGCACCGCACGAGGGATGAGCCCTCCACAAATGGGCGCAGCGGGCAACGGCGACCAGGCCGCTGGAGCACCGGCCACACCTGCTAAGACCGGTAGATCGGCACCGGTTGGCCGTCCAATCATAAGCACCGGTGCGGCGCTGATTGCAAGTGCTCTGATAGTGATGATGGGGATCGGATTCTGCACCACTCGAATGATTCCGAGCTTCCGCGCGCGGAACGAGACGAAGGTCTCGCATGAAATGGTAGTATCGCAGATCCGTGCTGTCGCAAAGCTCGTGTCGAGCGAGGCCACGGTGCGAGACGTCGTCACGTATGAGAACACTTGGTATGGGTCGACCAAGCATTCGCTCGTCGTCGTCACTGGCAAGCTTACCGCCGGTATCGATCTCAAGGACAGCTCCGAGGTGAGCATCGATCACGCCGCAAAAAAAATCAGGATCACGATACCTCCGGCGCGATTGCTGGGAGTCGAGGTGCTGGAGATGAAGACTTACGATGAGCGTGGCGGACTATGGAACCCGTTCAAACCTGCCGATCGTGACGCCATACAACGCCGGGTGCGCGCGCAGCTTAGCGCTGCGGGACAACAGACAGAGCTGCTGCGGCACGCAAACGACAGCGCCGCCGAGATGCTTCGGATGCTGCTGGCGAAAGACGGCTACACGGTCGATGTACACACGCGAGGTACGCCCAGGGGGCCATTCCTGAACTGATGAAAATCGCGACACATCTAGTTCTAGTCCTGATGTTCGCCGCCGCCGCTCTGGGATGCGAGCGCGGTGCCGCTCCTCCCGCGAAGCCGAAGGTGTCAGCCGCGGATACGAGTGCGAAAGCAAGCCATGCACCTGCGGAAGTGGAGCCATCGTTCGCACGCGACATCGACGACATCCGGACGCGTGACACTCTCGTCGTATTGTCGCCCTATAACTCCACCACCTACTTCCTTTATCGCGGCGAGCCAATGGGGTATGAGTACGAGCTGCTCAGGCAGTTCGCCGCGGATATCGGTGTGACGTTGAAGATGGTGGTGGTCCAGGATCGGGACAGCATGTTCGCGATGCTCAACACCGGCCGGGGTGACATCGCCGCGGCACGATTGATTCCGCTCCGGAGCGACAGCGGGCGCGTCAGGTTCACCCGCGCGCTGTATAGAACCGACCCTGTTCTCGTCCAGCAGGACAAGCCGGTGTCAAAGGCGATAGCTAACCTGCCCGACCCGGTCGACACGATCCTCAAGCCGGGCCCGGCTGAAGCCGGAGCGAAATATTACAGCGCGAAAGTGCGTCCTATCTCGCGGCCGGCCGAGCTTGCGAACCAGAAGGTCGACCTCCCGAAAAAATCGCCATATCAACAGACACTCATCGAGCTCGCTGACAGCATCACTGGCGACATCCAGGTCGTCGAGGTCGACGCATCGGCGGAGACGCTGATCCGGGAAGTCGCAAAAGGGAACATCAGCTACACGGTGACCGAAGGAAATCTTGCCGAGCTGCAGACCGGTTATTACAGGAACATCAAGGTTCGCCCGGTGCTTGGCGAGTCTAAGAAGATATCATGGGCTGTGCGGCGGAATGCGCCGCAGCTACTGGCGGAGCTCGACGAGTGGATCGCCGACACGAAGAGGACCGGGCCCATATTCCAGAGACTCTACAAGAAGTACTTCATCGACCGGCGTGGTTATGAAGAGCGAGTGACGAGCAGGTATCTCATGTCGGAGACGGGGACGCTTTCACCCTATGATGACCTGCTAAAGAAGTACGCGGATACACTCGGCTGGGATTGGCGATTGCTCGGGTCGCAGATGTATCAGGAGTCGCGGTTCAAGCCGACAGCGCGCTCGTGGGCCGGGGCTGTGGGTCTGCTTCAGCTGATGCCCGCGACGGCAAGGCAGTTCGGCGTGCGCAACCCGCGGAATCCCGACGACAATGTGAGGGGTGCGGTGCGGTTCCTCAAATGGCTGACGCGCTACTGGCAGACGCGTATTCCCGACGATGGCGAGCGACTGAGCTTTGTCCTGGCGTCCTACAATACGGGAGCCGGTCATGTCGAAGACGCGCAGCGGCTGGCTGAAAAGCACGGTGACAATCCGAAGAAGTGGAATGACGTCGCCTACTGGCTGCTCCAGAAGTCGAAACGCGAGATCTACACGGATCCGGTCTGCAAGTACGGGTACTCCCGCGGAATAGAGCCGGTGACGTACGTGACAGTGATCATGGACCGCTACGATCATTATCGTCAGTACGTGAAGAAAGCGGGTCCTTGAAATCAATCTCGGCTAACGATGTCTACGTGGACGCCAGGGTGATCGACCGACAGACCGCGCGAGAAGACGCGAACGCGGTGGGTGATCTGTGCGCTGCTGTTCTTCGCGACAACTGCAGAACTGCGTGTCTCTGGTCAACGGACAACACGAAAACAATCGGGAGTTACAAATAGTACCGAAGGAATACTCTATTTATCGGACGATGACGCGTCGCTTCCGCGGGCCGATATTGAGGGTGTAGTCGCCAGGCGAAAGGTGCTCGATCTCCGCATCAAATGTCTCTCCCGCATCCAGCCTCGTCACCGCAGGCCCGGGTTTTCTCAATCCCATTGGGAGGTCAGCGCCGTCCTTCCCCCTTGGACGCCACGTTGCGACGGTTGTGTCGCGTATCAACGCGATGGTGTATACAGCCGCGGGGGCGATGTTGACGAAGCGCAGACGGTGAGTGCCTGCGGCATCCAGAATAAGCGGAGGCGCAACAGAATCTCCGTTTACTACGACGCTACTCGCTTTCGGACCATCCCACCCGATAGTGAAGACGTGATCACGTGACCGATCGAACTTCTCACCCGGCTCGAGCACGACGATCGGTCCGTACATTCCGGACGTTACCTGCTCGACATCGTTGAGATGTGTGTGATAGATGAATGTCCCTGCCCTCGGCAGGGAGAGGCGGGCTGTGAATGAGTCCCCTGGCGCAATCATCGGCGCCAGTTTCCCAAATCCACTCCATCCCGCAACTCCGTCCGAGTAGCTCTCGAGCTCGATTCCGTGCCAGTGAACCGCAGTCCCCTCATGTGCGCGATTCACCACAGTGATCTGAGTCGGCTCGCCACGAGTCAGAACAATTGGCTGACCGGGTAAGTCGACCGAGTCCATTGCAGGAAGCCTGTGATCGCGCTGCAGCACGTACGACATTGCGAACGGCGTCGGACCTTTCCGGGGACGTTCGGTCGCGAATAGATGCAGCTTGCGAACGTTGGGCGCGCTCCAGTTCTCGGTCGCTGTCCATCTTCTTCCCTTCCGGGGCGTCACGTTCATTCCGATGACGAGTCCCGCCATGTG
>DATAIM010000491.1:0-5277 GCA_036262655.1 Gemmatimonadaceae bacterium
GACCTCGCGGCAGCCTGGTCGATCCAGGGGATTCCCCCCGAACCGGACAGCTCGGTGCGCGTCTGGCAAGCGAGCACCGATCGGGTACGGCAGCACGTCCGTGGCCGGCAGGCGGCATACCTCGCACGGGCTCAATCCGCCGCCGACAGCGCTGAGGTCACGTGGGCACTCCAGAACGCTGAACTCATCTATCAGTCGGCAAGCTTCGGAGACGAGTCGCCGAGCGCGGTGCGCGACAGCGCGATGGCGGCGAATATCGCCTGGGCGATGTCGCAGCGGCCGGGAGCCCGAGGCGTGATATGGGCGCACAATTTCCATGTCTCGCGACAGCCGGGGACTATGGGCAGCTTCCTGGAGCGCATGCTTCCGGGGGAGGTTAAGATCTTCGCTCTGACCGGCGCGCAGGGCGAGTACACGGCTGCCTCCAGCTTCTCGTCCAGTTACGCCGCCCGGCAATACGAGGCGTTTCCGATCATGCCTGCATCGCCTCCTGCGGGCAGCGTAGCGAGTGTGCTTGTTCAGGGTGGCTGGCCGGTAGCTGTAGTGGATCTACGAGAGGCGCCTACCTCACCGGCAGCCGCGTGGCTTCGTGAGCCGCGCCCGTTCCTTTCAGTCGGTGGGATGGCCATGGACTATTCCTACTCGTTGGAAGCGTTGCCGGGCGCGTATGACTTTCTGCTCTTCGTTCGGAGCACTACACCAAGCCGCGGACTTCAGTAGAACCTGCACGGCATCGACTGACGCCGATCCGTCTGGCACAGGGTGCTGCTTCCAGTCACCTTTCATTGGAATCGGCACCGCCGTCCACGTTGATCATCAAAGGATAGAAAACATGCCCAGCACCATCCGCCTTCATCGCGTCTTGCAGTCAAAACCAGACCGGGTCTATCGCGCCTTCCTCGACCCGGAGGCGAAGGTCAAATGGCTTCCTCCGAACGGATTCACGGCCAGGGTTCATCACATCGATGCCCGCGTCGGCGGCTCATACAAGATGTCATTTACGAACTTCACGACTGGAAAGAGCCACAGTTTTGGAGGCGAATACGTCGAGCTGACGCCTAACGAGCGAATCCGCTACACGGACCGATTCGATGACCCCAACCTCCCCGGCGAGATGCACGTGACTATCACGCTGAAAGAGGTAGCCGTCGGCACCGAGGTGAACATCACTCAGGAAAATGTCCCGGACATGATCCCCGCTGAGGCCTGCTACCTCGGCTGGCAGGAATCGCTTGCACTTCTCGCTATGCTCGTCGAGGCCGAGATTCCGGATGCGTGACTACCGCTGGTTGCGGGCTGCGATTCTCTTGACAGTCGTGCTGTCCATCGCATGCAGCGATGCTTCCGATCCGGGGCCGGCTGCCGAATACGAGTTGCTGTTCGTAAATACGGAGAAGGGCGTGCCCGGCGAGGACATCTTTCGAATGAACGCGGACGGTACCGGACGCGAAAACCTCACAAGACTGTCGATCGTCCAGTACCCCACCTTCGCCCTCGCTGTTACGTACCGGAGCATGGCCCTCGCTCCCGACGGCCGGACGATCGCGTTCGAAAGCAGCCGCGATGGATGCCCCGGCATCTGGGGAATGAGCGTGGACGGAAGCGGGATCAGAAAGCTTTCGATCGGCGAGTATCAGTCCACGCGCTGCAACTATTATCCTCTCTGGGCACCGGATGGAGCCCGCATTGCATTCACGACCAGCCGCGAAGGGAGATGGTCCGTGTACGTAATGGATGCCGATGGGACCAATGCCCGGAACGTCTCGTCACCACTCGATCAGGAGTCCGGATTCAATTGGCCTGCAGGCTGGTCGCCTGACGGACGCATCGTGTTCCACCATCCGACAGGTTCCACCGGGCGATTCCAGGCGTACACGGTGAAGCCGGATGGAACAGAGCTGCGACCACTGTTCGGACGGACGGGTGACCACTCACCAGACTGGTCGCCCGATGGCTCGGAGGTAGTCTTCATCCGCGACTCGCAGACGGGATCGAGTCTCTTCATCATGAAGGCCGACGGAACGAACATTCGGCAGCTGACGACGGAACCGGGAGAGATCGTGTTCTCGTCGGAAAATTTCCAGAACGACTACAACCGGTGGTCGCCTGATGGCCGCCGAGTCGCATACATCAGACGGATCGAGTCGCGAAACGAGCTTCACGTGATCAACGCCGATGGCAGTGGCGACGTGCGACTCACGAGCTATTCCGCCGATTTCAACGGCTGGGCACCGGATGGACGAGTCACGTTCAGCAGTGATGTGAACGGCCTGCACGACATCTACCTCATCAACGCAGACGGGAGTGGCCTCTTGAATCTGACCAACACCAGCACATCGGACGAGATCAGGGCACTGTGGGTGAGGCGGTGAGAGCAATCGCCTTTTCTCGCGCGCGAAGTCCTCTGCCGTCCGCGGCCATTGCGCTGATCGTCTCCCTCTCGGCGTCGCCAATCGGTGCGCAGGCGAACTGCAACGGCTGCGAGAAGATCCCGCTTCCGGAGCATCCCCGCCCCGATTTTCATCGCGCCGCCTGGTTGAATCTCAATGGTACGTGGCGGTTTCGAACCGACGCAGCGGACGCGGGAACCCGCGAAGAGTGGCAAGCCCATCCACTTGCCTCCCCGCGCAGAATACTTGTTCCGTTCTCGTGGGCGGCTCCGCTCTCGGGCATCGGGGACAGCGCGAACATCGGATGGTATGAACGCACGATCGAGGTCCCGCGCGCGTGGCGCGGCAAGCGGATCTTTCTCGTTGTCGGCGCGTCGGACTGGAGAACGAGCGCATGGCTCGATGGTGAGAAACTGGGCGATCACCAGGGTGGCTATACTCCCTTCGAGTTCGAGCTCACACCGCGAGTCAGATTCGCCGGTCAGCGGCTCACACTGCGCGTTGATGATACGGCGCATCCATTCAAGCTCGAGGGAAAACAGGGGTACGGTCAGGCGCGCGGGATCTGGCAAACGGTCTACCTCGAAGCACGTGGGGCGGCGCCCGTCGCATCGGTGCATTTCACGCCAGACATCGATCGCAATCTCGTCACTGTCGACGTTCGTTTGGCCGAGCCGGCGGGACGCGACGTGAGCGTTCGCACGCGGATCACCAATCGTATCGGACAGCCTTCGGCAGCAGCGACTGTTGGGCGCGGTAGTGACCGCACGCGATTTACGATCGCGCTTCCCGACGCACGCCGGTGGTCGCTCGAGGATCCGTTTCTTCACGAAGCGACAGTCATCGCAGACGATGGAAGCGGCGCGCCGGACCGTGTCGATACCTACTTCGGCATGCGGAAGATTTCCGTCATGAACCTGCCGGGAACGACGATACCCTATGTCGCGCTCAACAACTCGCCCCTTTATCTCCAGCTGACACTCGACCAGGCGTATCATCCCACTGGCTTCTATACGTTCCCGACCGACTCGTTCACACGAATGGAGATCCTTCGCGCTCGCCAGATCGGACTCAACGGACTGCGCGAGCATATCAAGATCGAAACGCCCCGCAAGCTCTACTGGGCGGACAAGCTCGGTGTCCTGATCATGGCTGACGTTCCCAACTGGTGGGGCGCGCCGGATTCGGCTGCATTTCAGGAGCACGAGACTGCAATGCGCGGAATGATCGACCGCGATTACAACCATCCAGCGATTTTTTCGTGGGTCATGTTCAATGAAGCGTGGGGCCTGACGACGAAGACCGGCGACCGGGAAGTGTATCTGCCCGCCACGCAGCAGAAAGTCGCAGCCGTCCAGCGGCTCGCCAAATCGCTCGACCCGACGAGGCTGGTCGAGGACAACTCACCCTGTTGTGGCAGAGGTCACACGGTCACCGATCTCAACTCGTGGCACGAGTACCTCCCGGGCTGGCGCTGGCGCGACTACATGCGCGTTCGAAGCGACAGCACTTTCCCCGGCTCGACGTGGAATTTCGAGCGCGGCTACAAACAGGACCGGCAGCCGATGTTCAATTCGGAATTCGGGAATGTGTGGGGCTACGACGGCAGCACCGGTGACGTCGACTGGAGCTGGGATTATCACCTCGCGATAAACGAGTTCCGCCGTAATCCCATTCTCTCGGGATGGCTTTACACGGAGCACCACGATGTCATCAACGAATGGAATGGCTACTGGCGCTTCGACCGAACGTCCAAGGAGACGGGACTCGGCGAGTTCATCAGGGGAATGTCCCTGCGCGATCTGCATGCGCCACTCTACGTCGTCGTTGGAGACGAGATGGGGCGGAAGTCCGCGCCCGGTGAGAAGATCGACGTCTCGCTCTGGGCGTCCTTTCTTTCCGGCAACCGCGGATTCGGGGACTCGCTCGTACTCCGCACCGAGCTCAGCGGATGGAACGCGCTTGGCGAGAAGAAGACGTGGCAGAATGGCCGGAGAATGGTGAAGTACCGACCGTGGATGTCGGAGTCACTCGCGCCATTGACAGTCACGATGCCGAACGAGGCAGCAGTCGCCGTCCTCTCTGCCCGTCTCGAGAGCCGCGCGGGCGTCGTACTCGGCCGCAACTTCACGACATTTGTCGTCGATGCGGACCCCGCGCGCAACGTGACACTGGCTGATGGACGCCGCGGAGTACTCGCGCGCGTAGACGCATCGGCGCATACCGCCGCCAGGTGGTCACGCAAAATGTGGACGGCCATGGACGGTCTCAAAGTGAATGGCGCTGGCTCCGGATTCTTCGAGTACCGGATTCCGTGGCCGGCGGGTGTTTCGCCGACCGCTGTAGCCGGCGCGACCTTTATTGTCGAGGCATCGGCGAAGCAGCTCTTCGGTAAGGACCGGTCGAGCGGAGACAGCGTCGGCGGGGATTTCATGCGCGGTGGCGGCAGTCAGGATCCGAGCAGGAACCCGAACGCATATCCGATGACCGATGAGCGAAAATATCCGAGCGTGGTCACCATTCGCGTCAATGGTGAAGTCGCTGGACGGTACACGCTCGAGGATGATCCCGCGGATCATCGTGGAATTCTCAGCTGGTTTTCGCAGAAGCGTGACGGCAAGCTCCGGGAAGCGGGTTCTTATGGACAGCTGATTCGTGTGCCAGTTCCCGCCTCTGCGCTCGCTGCGGGCGCTCGAGCCGGTGCACTAACCGTGCGGCTCGAGGTAGGTGAGTCACTACCCGGCGGCCTCGCGATTTATGGGAGACGATTCGGCCGGTATCCTGTGGATCCGAGCGTGTTGTTCGTTCTCCGCTGACGCGAGCTCGCGGTGAGCGCGAAAGTTGTATTGTCTCCGAAGGGGAGCTACCGGATTCACCAATTGGCGTC
>DATAIM010000492.1:0-8829 GCA_036262655.1 Gemmatimonadaceae bacterium
CCGGGAGAATGGACGATTTCCCTGTACAGCCGATCGAGCTCGGCTTCCGGCTTCTCGCACAATCCTTCGTGCACCGGCCCGCTCTGGATCACATCCGACCTCGGCGCCGTGAGCCAGTGAAATCGCTCGGAGGGCGGCGAGAGCGCGATCGGGCCGGCGGCCATATCGCCCTCGCCAATTGCACGAACTGATTGGAGGTACTGCGCGAGCACCTCTACGTCACCATCACCGAATCGCGCGCGCAGCTCACCGCTGTCGGTGACCACCCTCACTCCGAGATATTCCGATGTTCGCGCGTGAAGGACTATGCCGACTGGCGCAAAGGCACCGACATGAACGTGCGGCACCACTCGAAGCACTGCGAAGTTGTACGAGATCCAGTCGCTCGGGCGGGAAGCATTGGTGGTCGAATCCTTCACGCGCTGCTTCATCGCCGGGCGGGAACTCGCAGTGGGGGCATGCGATGGATACGTGCCATCGCCTCGATCGCTTCGTCGAGAAATGCCCGTGGTGCCTCGATGCGCGTATTCAGATAGTCTGCATACCGCGCTCGTGCTTTCGCGGGCGTGCTGAAGTCAGCGGTGATCGCAGGTACTTTCAGAAGGTCGTCAGGCACTGCGTCCACAACTTCGCGAATTACGTCGGGAGAGAGCGCACCCGCAAGTTCCGCGTCCGCATCGCCGATGTCGCCGCTCAACGCCAGGAGTACGTGATCCTTTATCAGCACGAATGGCGAGCGCGTCCGCGCTTCGTCGACCTGAGCCCAGTCGTGCTGAGCATAGAGCGCCGCCCCGTGATCGATGAGGAACGGCTTTCGCCCGCAAACCATGAGGTTGGGGTTACGGTGCGTACGGTCGGGGTTCGAGACGAACGCGTCGAACCACACAATCTTCGCGGCAAGGTCGGCAGGGATGAACTGCGCTGCGGCATTCCCGTCGAAGTTGAACGCGCCGTCGAGATAGCGGGCGCCGAAATTGATTCCATGGCTCGCGCGCAGAAGATCCTGAATCTCGGGGTCAGGCTCCGACCGGCCGAACGTATCGGGAACTTCAATGAGGGCGATTTCGGGCGTTGGGAGTCCTGCTCTAGCGGCCAGCAGCCCAACGATGATCTCCGCAATCAGAGCCTTCACTCCCTGCCCCGCACCCCGGAACTTCACCACGAACATTCCGCCACCCTGCGTGTCCACAACAGCTGGAAGTGACCCGCCCTCGCGCAGCGGCTGCACGTATCTCGTCGCGGTGTGGACCGCGAGTGTGCCCCCGCCGCTCAAACGGGATGCTCGGGGATGACCGCCGTCGCCTCGATCTCGACACGAGCCCGCTCTTCAAGAAATCCGCTCACCACGATGACCGACATCGCCGGGTAATGATCCCCGATGATCTCGCGGTAGATGGCACCTATCTCTCGACTGGCGCTCATGTATTCGCGGCGGTCGAGGATATACCATGTCAACCGGATCAGGTCATGTGGTCTGGCACCCGCGGCAAGCAGAAGCTGAACGATGTTGTGCAGAGCCTGCCGTGTCTGGCCCGCGAAGTCGTCAGTGTCGAAAGCGCATGTGACCGGATCCCATCCGACCTGCCCCGCAAAGGCTGCATACCTGCCTGACGCAACAGCTGCGTTCGCGTAGCCCTTTGGCCGCGGCCAACCCTCCGGCTGGATGAGCTCGGGTCCTGCTGTTTTCTCCATCTCCCGAATCGCCAGAACTTCCGACGACTCCGGCTCGTCCCTCGGCGCTATGCTCATTTGCGGCTCTCGCGCAGACGATAACGCTGGAGCTTTCCAGTGGCCGTGCGAGGCAGCGCCTTCACAAACTCGATGGCGCGTGGGTACTTGTACGGCGCTATTCGCGCTTTCACGAAATCCTGCAGCTCCTTTACGAGCGTCCGGCTTCCTTTCTGTTTTGGCTTGAGGACGATGTAGGCCTTGACGAGGTGGCCGCGGTCGGAGTCTGGCACGCCGATAACAGCGCACTCGAGCACGGCAGGATGTTCCAGAAGCACGTTCTCGACTTCCGGACCGGCGATGTTGTATCCGCCGGAGATGATCATGTCGTCCGTGCGTGCCTGGTACCAGAAGTACCCGTCGGCGTCCACCTTGTACGAGTCGCCGGTGAGATTCCATCCGTTCTGCACGTACTTCTTCTGCTGTTCGATATTGTCCAGGTAGCGACACCCGGTTGGTCCACGGACAGCGAGCTTTCCAACCGTACCCACCGGTACATCGGCGCCGTTGTCGTCGATGACGCGCGCCCTGTATCCGGGAACGACCTTTCCGGTTGCACCGGGACGAATCTCGTCACCGGCCGCACTGATGAAGATGTGGAGCATCTCGGTGGCACCGATTCCGTCGATGATCCTGAGACCGGTTGCCTGCTGCCACGCATCAAAGACGCTTCGCGGCAGCGTCTCTCCCGCGGAGACACACTTCGTCAGGCTCGAGACATCGTGGCCGGCGAGCATTCCGCACATTGCACGATACGCTGTCGGAGCCGTGAAGCAGATCGTCGGACGATACTCCGCAATTCCCTTCAATAGATTCGGCGGAGTCGCCTGCTCCAGAAGCAGCGAGGAAGCCCCGAAGCGCATCGGAAAAAGCAGGAGGCCTCCAAGCGCATACGTGAATGCAAGCGGGGGCGATCCGCAGAAGAGGTCGTCGGCGGTTGGCTCGAGCACGTAGCGGGGGAACGTGTCGGTGATCGCCATGATGTCACGATGCGAATGCATCGTTCCCTTGCCTTCTCCTGTCGTGCCGGAAGTGAACGCGATGATGGCGATGTCGTCGGCGGTAGTCGGGTGGTTGATGAACTCCGGCGACTTCCGCCTCATCATCGGCTCCAGGCTGTAATGGGCATCGCTGTTGAAATGCACGACGCGCCCGCCGCTTCGCTCGCTTCCGTCCGCTTTCGTCAACATCGCTGCGGTGCATTCGTCGGCAAAGCGCGTGTCCGTGAGCGCCAGCCGGATATCTGCCTTGTCGGCTACGTAACGCAGCTCGCGTTCACGCAGCAGCGGCATCGTGCAGACGACGACTCCGCCCGCCTTGAGAACGCCGAACCAGCATGCGGCAAGCATTGGATTGTTCGGCCCGCGCAGGAGCACGCGGTTCCCTGGTATGAGGCCCAGGTCCTCGATGAGCACTCTCGCTATCCGGTTTGATGTCTCATACAGATCGCGATATGTCCACCGTCCGCCGGAAAACTGGAATACCGTGCGGTCTCCGCGGCCTCCTTCGATCATGCTGTCGAGCAGCTCTCCCGCGCAGTTCATCACGTCGGGATACTTGAGCTCCGGAATCCCTGTAAAATCACGTACCGGCTGCAGCTCGATCGGCGGCATCCGGTGACGACAGAAGCTGTCGATATGACCGGAGTCACGGAAAATATGCAGCACCTCCTGCGTGCCGATGCGAACTTCAGCCACGGGATGCCTCCGATTTCCTGAATGTGTCGAACACCTGGCCGGCGATCACGAGCTTCTGCACCTCAGTGGTTCCTTCATAGATCCTGAGCGCCCTGATCTCACGGTACAACTTCTCGGCGGGATTTCCTGACACTACTCCCCGGCCCCCGAGCAGCTGCACCGCACGATCGATTACCCGCTGCGCTGCTTCTGTCGCATACATCTTGGCCATCGCCGCCTCACGCGTCACACGATCAGCACCATTGTCACGCGTCCACGCCGAGCGGTAGATGAGAAGGGCGCTTGCGTCGATGTCGGTGGCCATGTCGGCGATCTGCGCCTGCGTCATCTGAAGATCGGCGAGCGTCTCGCCAAACATTCTTCGCTTCGAAACGTGTGCCAGCGCCTCCGACATGGCGCGGCGCGCGAACCCCAGCGCCGCGGCGCCGACCGTCGTTCGAAAGACATCCAGCGTTCCAAGTGCGACCCTGAGCCCGCGTCCCGGCTCTCCAATTACGCGATCGGCCGGAATACGGCATCGATCGAATCGAAGAGTGCCGAGAGGATGGGGCGCGATGGTCGTGATTCTTTCAGTCACGCTGAATCCGGCGTCGCCCGACTCAACGACCAGCGCGATGAATTCGCGCTCACGTCCCTCGAGCTTGCAGAAGACGATGTAAAAATCAGCGATTCCGGCGTTCGATATCCACGTTTTCTCGCCATCGATGACATAGCAATCACCATCGGCGATCGCCTTCGTACGCATCCCCGCGATATCCGATCCGGCCTCGGCCTCCGATATGGCAAATGCAGCTATCGACTCTCCGCGCGCCACGGCGGGCAGGTAACGCTCCTTCAGGTCTGCTGATCCGAAGAGCGAGATGGGGCCGGAGCCCAGACCCTGCATCGCGAATGCGAAATCGGCGAGTCCGGATCGAGCGGCGAGAGTTTCCCGCACAATGCAGAGAGATCTGACATCGAGGCGTGCGCGCGCACCATTCCCGCCTGACGTGACCGCATAGCCGAGCCATCCACCCTCGCCCAGGCATCGTACGAGGCGGCGACAGGTCTCGTCGACGTTTTCTTCCCCCTCATCTCCGAGGTGTTCCGCTGCCCATTTTGCCAGCAGCGGCGCCATCGCCCGGTGCTCATCGGTAAAAAACGGCCAGGATAGCGTCGCCGCATCCACGATCAATCGCCCTCGAACAGCGGTCGACGCTTGTCGACGAATGCGAGATATGCGCGCTCGAAATCATTCGTCATCATGCACTCCGCCTGCATTCGCGCCTCGAAGTCGATCGCCTCATCCACTTCCATCGACCACTCGGCGTGCATGCATCGCTTTGTCATCGAATGGGCCGCGCTCGGGCCATGTGCCAGCGATCCTGCGAGCTTCAGCGCATCGTCCAGCAGGGATTCGGGGGTGCACAGTTTATTGTAGAACCCCCAGCGCTCTGCTTCCTCGCCGCTCATAGTGCGTCCGAGGAAAAGCAGTTCGCTCGCTCTCCCGAATCCGATGATCCTCGGAAGAATTGCGCACGCGCCCATATCGGCGCCGGAGAGCCCCACTCGGGGGAAGAGAAACGCGACCTTGCTGCGTGTCGTGCCGAGTCTGAGATCGCTCGCCATTGCCAGTATGGCTCCGGCGCCGACACAGATTCCATCGACTGCGGCGACAATCGGCTGAGGGCAAGCGCGCATCGCCTTCACGAGGTTACCCGTCATCTGCGTGAACCCCAGAAGACTCTCCCGGTCGCCTCGGCGCTTCATGTCGACAAGGCGTCCGATGATGTCATGCACGTCACCACCGCTGCAGAAATTCTCCTCCGCTCCCGTGATCACGACGGCACGAACGTCGCTCGTCTTCTGGAAGGCGAGAAAGGTGTCCGTGAGTTCCCGATACGATTCGAGCGTCAGCGGATTTTTGCGCTCAGGACGCGACAGGGTGATCGTGCCCACACTATCGGCGAAATCCCACTTGAAATGGCGTGGCTCGATCTGGTGTGCGGACCTCATTTGTCTCCTGGATGAGCGAGGGCGTTCTGCACCGACGTTCGAAGCTTCCCTAGAAGCTCGTAGAGCCGCCGACGGTCATCGGTCGTCAGCTCCCCGAAGAGCGAGTCGATCCACTGCTGGTGCTCGGGAATCATCGTATCGAGAGATCGCCTGCCGGATGCAGTGAGACGGACAATCTGCGTGCGCCTGTCAGTGGGCGAGGTGTCTCGCTTGACGGCTCCCTCGTCGACCAGGCGGCCGATGAGTGACGTGAGGTTGCCGTTGGTGACCATCAGACGCCTCGAGAGCTCGCTCATCGTGAGGCCCGGGTTCGCGTCGCGCGCAGCGGCGTCCAGCTGGGCAAGCACGTCGAATCTGGGAAGCGTCGTATCGAACTGATCTCGAAGCTGCGCCCGTATTTCGCGTTCAATCAGGTTGGTGCACGTCAGCAGGCGAAGCCACGTCCGGAGTGATGCGCGCGCATCGGTTCGGTGGAGAGATGCGGTAGCCGGCGGAGTCGTCGTTGCGAGTGTCATGAAACCTCGCCGCCGATCGGAAGCATAATTCCCGTGACACCCGATGTTCCGGGTGAGCAAAGCCAGCTCACCGCGCCCGCCACCTCTTCCGGAGTGATGAGTGTACCTCGCGGAATAGTTCGTGTGAGCATTCCAAGAGCTTCGTCCGAGCTCTTTCCAAGATTGGTGATAAGGTTGTTCACGGCGAGACTGGTGAGATACGTATCCGTGTAGCTGGGGCAGACCGCGTTGACAGTCACGCCATCCCGTGCGGTCTCGAGCGCAAGAGTTCGCGTCATCCCCACCACACCGTGCTTTGCAGCACAGTACGCTGACATCGTCCTGTATCCGCGTAATCCTGCCGTCGAGGCGATGTTGATGATCCGCCCGCTCTTCGCTTCGATCATCGCCGGCAGCACCTCGCTCGTGCACAGAAATGTTCCGGTGAGATTCACCGCCAGCATCTCGTCCCACACCTCCCGCGTAGTTTGGGTGAACGTTCTGCTCCTGGCCGTTCCTGCATTGTTGACGAGGATGTATGCCGGGCCGAGTGCACCAATGGCGTGAGCGAACGCCGCACGCACCGACGTCTCGCTCGAGACATCACATTCCGCTACGGCGACCGTAGCCCCCGGCTCGCCGCGCAGGCCTGCTGCCTGACGCTCGAGGGTTTCGGCCGAACGTCCCATGATCGTGACCTTGGCGCCACGTCGGACGAGCTCGGCAGCGACTGCAGCACCGATGCCCCGGCTGCCACCGGTGACGACAGCGTGTTTGCCCTCGAGATACCGCTCTACATCTGCCATCGGTCAGCTCCGTCCTGCGAGTTCATTTTCCTGCCGCTGTTGCTGCTATCTCACGCGCACGCTGCACCTCGCGCTCGAGCTGAACGCGCCCCTGGTAATACTGTACCGGCCAGCGCGCGCCCGCGAAGCCCTGCTGCGCCGCCGCATGCAGCGACCACTGCGGATCGCTCAGATGCGGTCGCCCAATCGCTACCAGATCGGCTCTTCCTGCGGCGATAATCGAATTGACCTGGTCTGCCTCGGTGATGTTTCCGACTGCAATCGTCGGCACTCGGGCTTCGTTACGAATTCGATCGCTGTACGGCGTCTGGAAGAGGCGCCCGAATACCGGCTTGGCGTCACTGACTGTCTGCCCGGTCGAGACATGGATCACGTCGGCGCCTGCATCGACGAACGCTTTTGCGATCGCAACCGATTCATCCCCCGTCACGCCATCCTCCACCCAGTCGGTAGCGGAAACCCGGACGGACATCGGCTTCTCTGCGGGCCACAGCGCTCTCATCGCTGAAAAGATCTCCAGTGGATAGCGCATTCGGTTCTGAGCTGAGCCCCCGAATTCGTCGTTCCGCTTGTTACTGACCGGAGTGAGAAAGCTCGACAGGAGATATCCATGCGCGCAGTGGAGCTCGAGCATGTCGAATCCCGCTGCCTCCGCTAATCGCGTCGTGCGAAGGAAATCCTCCTTTACTGTATCCATGTCGGCGCGCGTCATCTCACGCGGCGGAGGAAGCGTTGGACCGTAAGGGATGGGAGAGGGAGCGATTCTCTCCCAGTTCTCATCGGGAAGCGGGAGGTCCGTTCCTTCCCATGGCAGCCGCGTAGACCCTTTGCGGCCTGAATGGCCGAGCTGGAGACAGATTTTGGCATCCGACCATTCGTGTACGAACTGCACGACGCGCCGCCACGCATTCAGGTGCTCGTCGTTATAGAGTCCTGTGCATCCAAGTGTGATCCGCGCTTCTGGAGAGACGCACACCATCTCCGTCATGACCAGTGCTGCGCCGCCGAGTGCGCGGGCGCCGAGATGGACGAGGTGGAAATCGTTGGGGGTTCCGTCGCGCGCGCTGTACATGTCCATCGGCGAGACGATCACCCGGTTGTGAAGCGTCATCCGGCGAAGCTGGAATGGAGTGAACATGGGAGGGGGCGGTGCGTCCGAGCCGTTTCGGCCCGTTCTGATCATCGGTGAGCGCGGAGGCTCCGGCTCCAGTCCGTTTCCGTGGACAGATGCGCGGCTGGCCAGCCATCGCTCCATACTATATAGGTATGTCGCATCCCGGAGCCTGAGATTCTCGTGGCTTACGCGCTGGCTGCGGGTGAGGAGGCTGTACGCGAACTGCTCGGGCTCGAGGTGGATGTATCGCTTCACGTGCTCGAACCATTCCATCGAGTTGCGCGCCGCGTTCTGGAGACGGAGTGCTTCTGTTCCGCGGTCGTCCTGATACGACTGGAGAGCCGTTGGAAGGTCGGGTTTGGCGGAGAGTGCCTTCACCAGACCAATGGCGTCTTCCATTGCGAGCTTGGTTCCGGATCCGATGGAGAAATGCGCCGAGTGCGCGGCGTCGCCGATGAGGACGATGTTGTTGTGGAACCAGTGCGCGTTGCGTACCCGGACAAAGTTGATCCATGGAGACATCTCGCGGTGAGCTGCATTGGACATCAATCGGTGACCATCGAGCCATTCTGCGAACATTGCTTCGCACGCGGCGATCGTCTGTGGCGTGTCCATCGTGTCGAAGCCGGCTGATCTCCAGGACGCTTCGTCGCATTCGACGATGAACGTCGAGGTGCGGTCGTCGAAGCGGTAGCAGTGCGCCTGAAACACGCCGTGCTCGTTCTCGACGAAGTAAAAGGTGAACGCGTCGAACGGGAACGTCGTGCCGAGCCAGACGAATCGAGCCGTGCGTGCGTCGAGCTCGGGCTCGAACTGCTGCGCGTATTTTCTGCGGATGCCGCTGTTGATCCCGTCGGCGGCGATTATCAGGTCAGCATCGCTGAGTCCCATTGTCGCGAGATCAGCGTCATCCTGGATATCGGTGCAAAAGCGCAGATCCACGCCGAGCCCGGCTGCGCGCTGCTCGAGGATGTCGAGGAGCTTCTTGCGTCCGA
>DATAIM010000493.1:0-3755 GCA_036262655.1 Gemmatimonadaceae bacterium
CCACGCAACCAAGAGCATTCCGGCACCGTCGGGCATCAGTCGCGCAGCTTTCGTGAATTCCCTTTTCAGATTCGAGAAGCGCGTCACGAACAGCACGACACTCAGCCTTTCCGGCCGCTCTGTTCGTCACTGTCGCACGCACCGGTCGGTAATCTGCCGAGGACGTCGGTGAATCATCCGGAGGGCGCATCACGACGACGCGGCTTCCTTTACACCGAGCTTCTGCGGAAGGGGGGTTCCGGAGTAACCGGCGGTCACTCTATCTGTCCCAGGTGATGCTGCATGTGAGCCACGTAGTCCCGCACGAAGTACTCGAGCGTCACGGGATCCGTGCGCGGAAGAGTTCGCCACGCAATCTGGTCGAGATTGTGCGTGCCTCTCAGTCGCGACAGCGAATCAGGGGACATGCATCCGACGAGGGCGGCAATATTATGGTTGAGCAACTCCCATAGACGCACGAGATCCGGCCACGAGCGCTCGTTGTGTCGCTGAACGCGCACCCAGCTTTCCTGATCGTACCCCGGAAATACCATCTCATCGGACAGCGCAGCCCGAACGAAACGCCCGTGATTATTGGTCGCCGAATCGATCAGGTGCCCGATGATTTCTTTCGCCGACCACTTGTCTTCGGCAGGCCGTCTTGCGGCAGCGTCATCGGAGATTGCTAGGAGACGCGCCGATTCCCTGCGGAGCGTGGCATTCAGATCATCGATCAGGTCCTGCACAGCTCACGGACCCAGCTGGAGGTACTTCTCCTCATATCGCACGATCGAATCCTGGATCACCTGGATCGCGACGTCGCTCTTCTCCCACCCTACTATCTCCACCCGGCGACCCTCGAGATCCTTGTAGATGTGAAAGAAGTGCTCGACTTCCTTCAGGTAGTGCTGCGAGAGGTCGGCGATATCGAAGTACTCATTGTAGAACGGATCATTCGATGGAACGGCGATGATCTTGTCGTCGGGCTCGCCACGGTCCAGCATCTTGAGCACGCCCAGCGGACGACAGTCGATCTGGCATCCGGGAAACGTCGGCTCGTTGATGCTCACGATGATATCGAGCGGATCATGATCCTCGTGAAGGGTCCGCGGAATGAATCCGTAGTCGCCTGGATAGTGGACGGCCGAGAAGAGCACGCGGTCCAGGCGAAACTGTCCGCTGGTCTTGTCAAGCTCGTACTTGTTGCGGCTGCCTCGCGGAATCTCGACGACTGCCGTCACAACTTCCGGCGGGTTCGAGCCGACCGGGAAATCGTGCCATGGGTTCAAGCGGTTACTCTCTCCATCGTCCCCTTGAAGGTCATCGGCGGTTCCTCAACCCCGAAGTTGGTCCGGGAAAGCTCCTGGATCCGATCCAGCGTTTCTGCCGACAGATCAGGCAAGTCACTCGCCGCGGCGAACTCGGCAAGCTGGTCGTCGTCGTAAATGTTCGGGAGCGCGCTGATCACAAGCGGCTCAGCGAGCAGCCACTTGAGTGCTGCCTGACCAAGCGTCATTCGAGCGGAAAGGAAGTCGAGAGTCTTGATTTTTCTTAACCCGTTTACGAGCCAGGATCGGGGGCGATGCCGCCGGTGATCGTTCGCGGCGAAGACAGTGTCTTCCGTGTATTTCCCTTCGAGCATGCCCGACGCATGAGTCACACGGATGTTGAAGACGCAGCCGGGGGCATGTTCTCTCGCAGCGTCGATCATCGCCGATCCGGGGTGCTGCTCGAGGATGTTCCAGATCATCTGGATCGTCCCGATGTCGCTTTCGCGCTCGCAGAGCTCGACCGCTTCATACAGCCAGCCGATCGCGGGGCCGAAGGCCGCACCCCACACTCGAATCTTGCCTTCCTCTTTCAGCTCGCGAAGCGTCTCCCAAACCTGTGGATCGCGCACGTGCTCCATCTTGATGTTGTGGAGCTGGAGCACGTCGATGTAGTCCGTCTCCAGGCGCTCGAGACATTTGTCGAGCGCGAAGCGCATGTAGTCCGGCTCGAGCCGCTGCGGCAGCTCGGCCTGACCGCGCCGCGCAGATGCCGCTGTCTCGTCGTAGATGTCGTAGCCGATCTTCGTGGCGTAGACCACCTGGCTCCTGCGGTCCGCGAATGCAGTGGCGAGCTGTCGCTCGCTGCGGCCGTTGCCATAGCTGTCTGCGGCGTCGAAGAAATTGATCCCGAAATCATCGTGAGCGCGCCGCAGCATGGCGACGGCTTCGTCGTCGGTTTTATCTCCCCACCATCCGGTCGCCAGTGTCCACGTCCCGAATCCGATTTCGCTGACGGCGACGTCGGTTCCGGGAAAAGTGCGGTACCGCATCTTCTTCTCCTTGTCAGGAGAGAAAGCTACTTCCCGCCAGTTGTCGATTGAAGCGAAGGGGGATTCGGGACGAACGAGTCCACGCGATAGGAAATTTCGTCGTCTACCGCTTTCTCAACGGGATCGAGCGAGATCACCTTCGGGAAGTGGTAGGTCTCGTCGTACTGCACCTCGAGCTTCGCCGGGTTTGCCTGCCGCGCACGCTCGATGATAGCGAACAGGCTGTCGACCGTGGGATATCTGCCGGGAAGAGTAGTTACTGGAGGAATCACCGCGCCACTCGTGGGCTCCGCCTTGACGACGAGGCCGTTCCGGACGGTGATCTTCGCCGGATTCGGCCCGGTCATCGCGCAGAAACAGGCGACCGTGTAGACGAAGTCGTAGTTCCGGATCTCGAGCGCCGACCAGAGTCTCTGCTGGTCAAGCGATTCAATCGGCGAATCGCAGGCGGCGAGCACGAGCGCGCCGAGTAATACGGACAGTTTGCGTTGCATTGAGCGTCCTCTGGGTGGAGGCCCGGCACCAGGGCCCCCGTTCTGCGGTGGCCTGACCAAACGGCCTACCCAGTTCCAGGGGCAACGGACGTGCCGCTAGAAACCGGCGCTAAGCGCCCTTGCCGCGTCGACGGCAAAATACGTCAGGATGAAATCAGCCCCCGCACGCCTGATGGCAAGCAGAGACTCCATTACGACGCGGTCCTTGTCGATCCAGCCCCTTTCAGCGGCTGCACAGATCATCGCGTATTCGCCGCTGACCTGATATGCAGAAAGCGGATAACCAGTCGCTTCCTTTACACGGCTAATCACGTCCAGGTACGGGCCTGCGGGCTTCACCATTATCGCGTCCGCGCCCTCCTCGATATCCGCGAACACTTCGCGAAGTGCCTCGTCGGAATTGGCGGCGTCCATCTGATAACCTTTCCGGTCCCCGGCCTTCGGCGCCGACTCGGCCGCATCCCGGAAAGGACCGTAGTACGCAGAGGCGTACTTGGCCGCATAGCTGAGGATCGGTATGTCGCTGAATCCGTTTTCGTCGAGCGCCGACCGGATTGCCGCCACACGTCCGTCCATCATGTCGCTTGGCGCGATGACGTCCGCCCCCGCGGCCGCATGCGAGAGAGACGCGCGAGAAAGCAGCTCCAGAGTCTCGTCGTTTCTCACTTCGCCGTTCTCGAGAATGCCGCAGTGACCGTGATCGGTGTACTCGCACATGCAGACGTCGGTAATCACGACCATCTCCGGCAGCTCCTTCTTCAGGAGACGAACCGCGGTCTGCACCCCTCCTTCATCGGACCACGCTTCGGTGCCGATCGCATCCTTCCTGTCCGGTATTCCGAAAAGGATCACTCCACCGATTCCCGCTTTAGCAGCGATGGCGCAGTCCCTCAGCAGCTCGTCCGGCGAGGTCTGCGACACGCCCGGCATCGACGTGATCGGACGTCGAAGCGCAGTTCCAC
>DATAIM010000494.1:0-4340 GCA_036262655.1 Gemmatimonadaceae bacterium
ATCGGCATGTTGAGCTCGCTCGCGCAGGCGAGAGTAATCCGCCTTTGCATGGATTGCATCAGCTCTCTTGGAGCCATTCCGGTCGACCTGCGCGGCGTTCACCTTGCGACCGGAGTCAGCGGCAAGGCGTTCGGGGCCCCACCAGGGATTTCACTCGTATTTCACAACGAGGATATACGACCCTCGTTCGCGCTTCCGCGATACCTCGACCTCGGTCTTTATGCCGAGACTCCGGGGGCGCCTTTTACTCAGTCATCGAATCTTCTTCGAGCCCTGCGCGCCGCGGTCGTGGGCATCGAAAAGAGCCACCTTCCATCGCCGGCGGTAACACAGGATGCGGTGTGGCTGCGCCAGCAGCTTCGCGCGAGCGGGTTTGAAATCCTGGCGGACGATGAGCATACGTCCCCGGCTGTTACAACCATCGCGCTGCCTTATGATGTGTCTTCCGAGGAGCTCGGAATCCGGCTGGAGGAGGACGGCTTCGCGACGAGCTATCGCAGCGAATATCTCCGCAAGCGGAACTGGATACAGGTATGTCTGATGGGCAACTATCGCCGCGATTGCCTGGGTCCTCTCGTGAGCGCCCTCACCGACCTGGCGGAGAGGCGACCTCTGGCATCGTGAGTGAATCGGACTTCCGCGTCGCGCTCCTGTCGGACCTGGATCTCGAAATCAGCGCGAATGCAAAGCGGCTCGCGCATTTCATTGCTGATGCCTTTGGAGAAAACACCGCCGCGGTGCTGCACTACGGGTCACACCTTCACTCGGGCGATCTGCGTCCCACGAGTGCATACGACTTTTTCGTGCTGCTCGATGACGAGTCCGAAGCGTTCCGATCCTTCACCCGCGCCGTTCAGCCGCGATTCACGGCGCACACGGCCGCGAGACTAAGCCGGGTTCTTCCTCCGAGCATCATCGGAGTCAACACTGACGGTGAGGCCGGCGCGGCACCGATTCGCGGTAAGTGCGCGGTGATGTCGGTTCGATCCTTTCAGGCCGCATGCGGGCCATCGGCTAAGGACCACTTCACCAAGGGCAGACTCTTCCAGCCGGTACGGCTTGCCTGGGTGCGTGATGAACAGAATCGGCGGATCGTCGGAAAAGCGCTGTTGGACGCGAGGACAGGAACACTCTCCTGGGCGCGTCCCGCTCTTCCCCCGCGGTTCACCGTCGAGCAGTACTGCCGCACGCTGCTCACCACTTCGTATGCCGGCGAGATTCGCGCTGAGAAAAATACGCGGCCGCTGGAAGTGTTCGAGGCGAAGCGGGAAGTGCTGGTCGCACTGTATTCCGCGGTGCTGCAAAAGCTGGAGATCGACGGTCTCCTCCGTTCAGAGTCCCGTCTATATCGGCTCGCGAGTCCTGTCTCACAATTCGAGCGCGCCCGGGTGGAGCTCTACTTCCGGCGCAGCAAGGTCCGCGCGATGGCGCGGTGGGGGAAGAGCATCGTGCTCTACGACCGATGGCTCGACTATCTGCGGGAAAAGGCGGAGCGCCGCACCGGAACGGCGATCGAGCTCTCACAGAGGGAGCGCCGGTGGCCGCTCATCTTCCTATGGCCCAAAGCGGTTCGCGTCCTCACTGCCACCCGCCGCTGAGTGTCGGCCATCGATGTCGCAGCGGTCGTCCTCGCTGGCAGTGCCTTTCTGTCGATGGGTTTTTTCGTCGTCGTTTCGCGCAGCCTTCCTCTCGACCCCGACGTCGCCAACCGCGGCACTACGATTCTTCTTGGCCGGTGGGTTCGTGACTGGCTGATGTGGGTGATCGGGCCGCTGGAGCGGGCGATGGTTACAGCGCGTGTCTCGCCCGATGGGCTCAACATCATGGGCGCGCTGTTCGGGCTCGCCGCCGGGGCGGCATTCGCGGCGGGTTCTTTCAGTGCAGCCGGATGGTTGATTCTACTCGGTGGCGCAGCAGATGTGTTTGATGGCCGCATAGCGCGCGCGCGCGGAATAGCGAGTGCGTATGGAGCATTCCTGGACTCTACTCTCGACCGTTTCTCGGAGAGCTTCGCATTTCTTGGCCTCGTGCTCTTTTTCGCGCCCGGCCGCACGCTCGCTGCAGCTGCGGCTGCCGCGATGAGTGGATCTCTCCTCGTGAGTTATGCGCGCGCGCGCGGGGAGGCTCTCGGAGTCTCGATCAAGGGTGGACTGATGCAGCGAGCCGAGCGGCTGGTGTTGCTGGCTCTTGCGGCAATCGCGGATCCACTGGCCGCTTCGACTCTTCATTGGCGGCCGGCGGCTGTGCTTGGCGGTGCGGTCATGGTGATCGCCGCAGGCACGTGGGGAACCGCGTTCTGGAGACTGGTCTCAATCGCGAGCGCGCTGAAAACAAACCCGCCCGATAGCGCTTCGCGGTAAACCGCTTCACCGCGTTATGCGGGCCCGAAACGTTCGCCGCCTCACTGCGGTCGCTCACCGTCCGGAGGCGGTCGGCGCGGTTGGGGGATCATGAGTCTTGCATACCTTGCGCGCGTCCCGCCGGCGTCCCGGGATCGGCCATCTATCTATCGGCCTCCGGCGTGAAGTTGTAAAACCGTCGTGGTTTCGCTTAGAGGAGGCTCCATGATGCGCTCCAACGCTTTTCACTCGAGCACGCTTCTCTCACTCGCAGTTCTTTTCTCGCTTGGCGCCTGCGATGATCCGGTCGCTCCCGTGGCGCCAGCCTTACTCCCGCTCGCGAACGACGCTTCTGTCGAATCCAGCGCGACAGGTTGGACCATCATGTCGACTCCTAACCCGAGCACGTCGGCCGACGTACTGAACGGCGTTCACGCGATCTCGAGCGGTGACGTATGGGCTGTTGGATATAAGGAATCCAGTACCGGCACCGAGACACTTGTGGAGCATCTGACCGGCGGCGCATGGAGCGTGACGCCCAGCCCGAATCCAGGTCCGTCGACTCAGTGCGGCAACGGCAATGTTCTGCTCGATGTTTCGGCGAGCTCCGCAACGAACATATGGGCGGTTGGTTATTACTACAGCTGCTCTCTGTTCAAGCCGCTCGCCATCCACTGGAACGGGTCACGCTGGAAGGCCGTTCAGACCCCTGTCCCGGGCACGACGGGAAACAACGTGATCAACGCCGTTGCGGCCACGTCGCCGAGCGACGCGTGGGCGGTCGGTTACTATGAGGCCGCGAATGGGGCACCGACCCCTCTCATCATGCGCTTCAACGGCACTTCGTGGACGCTGATGACGGGAGCGCAGGTCCCTGGCTCGACGTCGAACGTCCTGAACTCGGTTGCGGTGCTTGGCCCGAACGACGTCTGGGCCGGCGGGACGTACTATGACCCGGCAACTTCGCTCATCGAAACGATGATTCAGCACTGGAACGGCTCGTCGTGGACGATCGTTCCATCGCCGAGTCCCGGTACCTATTTCGCGAACGTGATAACCCAGATCGTCGCTCTCTCCGCGTCGAACGTCTGGGCATTCGGGTATTTCGACGAAGATGTGACAGGCCGCGTGACGCTCATCGAGCACTGGAACGGCTCAGCGTGGAGCGTGGTTCCGAGCCCCAACGCGAGCTCGACTTACTTCTCTGCCAACGAGCTGAACGGTGCAGTGGCGTTGTCCGCCAATGACATCTGGGCTGTGGGTCACTACAGAAGCGACGCGACTGCTCAGCAGAAGCAGACACTCGCCCTTCACTGGGATGGCACGGCATGGACAGTGACGCCGATCCCGAGCCGGGGAAAAGCGTCCAACCTCACGTCGATCGCCCAGTCCGCGGGTACTTTATGGGCTGTTGGAGAAGCCTCGCCGTACGGGAACGATCGCTATACCGGCGAGTTCATCATTCCGCGGACGCTGGCAATGACACGCTAGTGCATCCTTTCAACCGCGGCTTTGGCAATGCCGGCCAAGTCAGCGAAATCACCTCACACGACAAGGGATTAGCCGACTGTGCAGGTGCACTCGGCGCCACAAACTGATGCACCGCGTTTTCCGCAGTTCGAGAGACGCCGCTAGCCGAAATCCGCGGTTCACCGCTTGAGAGATGTAGTTCGCCGGTTTCAAGGTCGATTTTCGGTGAGGTGCCTTGCTAACTGCAACGCGGGTAGGGTAAGCTGATCGTCGCTTAATAAACAGACGTTCACTAGATCTGATTCAGCCGCACTGCAGCCAATGCCCGAGAAGCTCATCCTCCGGAATTTTCAATCGCCAGGCGACATCGTGATGTTGACGGCTGCCGTGCGCGACCTGCATCGGTGCCATCCCGGCCGGTTCGTCACGGATGTGAGGACCTCCTGCCCCGCGCTCTGGGAAAACAATCCCTACCTGACCCCCCTCAACCTCGAGGACTGGGACGTCAGAATCATCGATTGCCACTACCCG
>DATAIM010000495.1:0-2429 GCA_036262655.1 Gemmatimonadaceae bacterium
TCTACCGTTATAGGAGTCTGCTCGAGCGGGATATCGAAGAGCTGACGGCTCTCGTAACCGAGGAAAACGGGAAAGTTTATCCCGAAGCAAAAGCCGAGATCCTGAAGGCGATGGAGCTGACGGAGTTCGCATGCTCCCTGCCGCAGATCACTGCCGGTGAAGTGCTCGAGGTCAGCCGCGGTGTCGAATGCCGGATCGAGCGTTTTCCCCTTGGAGTCGTTGCGTCCATCGCGCCGTTCAATTTTCCGAACATGGTCCCCAACTGGACCATTCCAAACGCGATAGCGCTCGGCAATTGCATGATCCTGAAGCCGTCGGAGCTCGTGCCACTGAGCGCCAACAGGATAGCTGCGCTGCTCCAGGAAGCGGGCCTGCCGGAGGGTGTGTTTCAGGTCGTCCACGGCGGCAAGGACGTCGTGGAGGCGATCTGCGATCACTCCGGAATCGAGGCGATCAGCTTCGTCGGCTCCACAAAGATCGCGAAGCTCGTTTACCGCCGTGGCACCGCGAACCTGAAACGCGTTCTAGCACTCGGCGGAGCCAAGAATCATCTCATCGTGATGCCTGACGCCGATACGGAGATGGCATCGTCAAATATCGTCGCGTCAATGTCCGGATGCGCTGGACAACGTTGCATGGCGGCTTCGGTGATGATGGCGGTGTCTGACACCGATCACATCATCCAGCGAATGATCGATCACGCCAAAGCTGTCGTCCCGGGCAAGAACCTCGGGCCTGTGATCTCGGCGGAAGCGAAGCAGCGCATCGAGGGATACATCGCAGAAGCGGAAGCGAGAGGTGCGAGGATTCTGGTCGACGGTCGAAACACGAGCGTCGCGGGAAAGGAGAACGGCTACTGGGTTGGTCCGACGATAATCGACAATGTCACACCTGACATGCGAATCGCGCAGGAAGAAGTCTTCGGTCCTGTTCTCGTGATCATTCGGACGAAAGACCTCGACCAGGCACTGGCGGTCGAAAACGCGTCGCCATATGGCAACGCCGCTTCTGTGTTTACGGAGAGTGGAGCGACTGCTCGTTACGTGATGGAACGCGCAAGCGCGGGCATGGTCGGCGTCAATGTAGGCGTCCCGGTTCCACGTGAGCCGTTCTCGTTCGGCGGATGGAACGAGTCGCGATTCGGAGTCGGTGACATCACAGGGCGCGGATCGATCGAATTCTGGACCAAGTCCAAGAAAATGACAACGAAATGGAACAGGGAGCACGGCACGAACTGGATGAGTTGACCGTGTGCGGTAGCGCGGAGTGCGGACGCTGCGTCCCTGACTGCGGGCTGTGCAGCGAGGGGCAGGACTGACATCAAATGGAGGCAGCAATGGCTGTAGACACCTCGGTGAACTTCACCGGAATTCATTTCGAGAATCCCTTCATGCTGTCCTCGGCTCCGCCGACGGAGTCGGAGAGCAACATCATGCGCGCGTTCGACGCGGGATGGGGCGGAGTCGTTACCAAGACGATTGGACTTCACCCGGTCGTGAATGTTTACGGAGCGAAAGCGAAGTTCATGCGCACCTCGCCCGAGACTGCTCAGGTCTCGATGAAGAAGCGGGAAGGCGCAGCGCTCCACTCGTCGTGGAACTGGGAGCTCATCTCGGATAAGCCCATCGAGTGGTGGGAACCCCGCATCCGCCGCATCAAGGATGCGCACCCGAAGAAGGTGCTGATCGCATCGATCATGGCCGGTTCCGGTAACGACAAGGAGCTCGGCCACTGGCAGATGCTTGCAAAGGCCTGCCAGGAAGCGGGCGCCGATGGCCTCGAGCTCAACTTCTCCTGCCCGCACATGGACAGAAAGGATATGGGCTCGAACATCGGCAAGGATTCGGTGCTTTGCTCCACCGTCACCGAAGCCGTGAAGGAAGTCGCGACGATACCGGTGTGGTGCAAGCTCACTCCTGCCACCGCGGACATCGTGGTCGAAGCCGGCGCGTGCTTCACCGGCGGTGCCGACGCGATCGTTTCCTCCAACACATTCCCTTCTCTGCCGCTGATCGATCCAGACACCCTCGACTTCGAGATCAACGTCGATGGCTACGTGTCGAGCGGCGGGCTCGGGGGCCCCGCGATCCTGCCGATGGCACTGGCAAAGATGGCGCAGCTCACGAAGGCGTTCCCCGACAGAAGTTTCTCCGGTATCGGCGGGATTTCCGACATGTCACAGGCGGCGAGCTATTTTGCCCTCGGCTGCGGCACTGTGCAGGTCTGCACCGCCGCGATGCTCGATCAGGCAATCGGTCCGAATGTCATCAAGCGCCTCAATGCAGGCTATGCGGCGTTCCTCGAGAAGCATGGATTCAGCTCGCTCGAGGATTTCCGGGGCTCGCGCCGGGATCGAGTCGTTCTCCAGAGCAAGATCAGACGGCCGGAGTCGGCGGATTACGCCGGCGGGTACGAGCCCGTAGAAGGCT
>DATAIM010000496.1:0-2151 GCA_036262655.1 Gemmatimonadaceae bacterium
CCACGGGCGGCAGCTTCAGCCTCGGGAATGGGTGAATCTTGGCAGCGATCACACGGGGCTCACAGAGGGCCGGGTGCTCTCGGTATATCCCGCGACCGAGGGGCTATCCTTCAAGGTCATCCGCGGAATCATCGAGGCTCACCTCGATGCTCTGCTTCCACTCGTTCGCGAGTACCTTCCGAAGGCCCTCCTCGAGCGCTCAGGGCTTCCTCCGCTCGCTCACGCTCTCCGGATGCTGCACCGACCGGAGTCGATTCCGGAGGCGATGCACGGACGCTCGCGGCTTGCGTACGAAGAGCTGCTGTTCGTCCACATTCTCCAGCGCCGCGCCAACCGTCTTGCGAGGGAGCGGCGAACCGGGATCACCTTCGTCAACCAGAAGCGGCTGACTTCCGCATTGCGCGCAGCTTTGCCCTTTACGCTTACATCAGCGCAGACCAGGGCCATCAAGGAAATCGTCGCCGACATGTCGAGCGACAGGAAGATGCACCGCCTTCTTCAGGGGGACGTGGGAAGCGGGAAGACGATCGTCGCGCTCTTCGCGTGTCTGCTCGCGATGGAGAACGATTATCAAGCCGCGATCATGGCTCCGACCGAGCTTCTTGCGGAGCAGCATCATCGCACGATCTCGCGCCTTCTGGAGCCGATTGGCATCCGCCCGCTCCTCCTTACCGGCAGCTTGTCAGCGCGGGACCGCACCGCCGCGGCGGGGATGATGTCAGCGTCTGCCCCTCTTCTCGTCGTCGGCACTCACGCCCTCGTGCAGGAGAGCGTCACATTTTCACGACTCGGATTCATCACGATCGACGAGCAGCACCGATTCGGAGTGGAGCACCGCGCTGCGCTATCGGCCAAGGGGCCGGCACCGGATGTCCTGTTGATGAGCGCAACCCCGATCCCTCGCTCGCTCGCGCTCACCATGTACGGTGACCTCGACGTATCTACGCTCGACGAACGCCCTGCCGGACGTCAGCCGGTGACCACCGTGATCCGAGCGGAAAAGGGACGTGACAAAGTTCTCGACTTCGTCAGGCGCGAGACTGACGCGGGTCGTCAGGCCTACATCGTGTATCCGGTGATCGAGGAATCCGAGAAGACTGATCTGAAGGCTGCCACGACGATGTACCAGCAGCTTTCAGAAGGTGTTTTTGCCGGGAAGCGCGTGGCGCTGCTGCATGGCCGGATCTCGGCCGCGGAGCGGGATGCAACGATGCGCGCGTTTCGTGACGGGGCCATCGACGTGCTCGTTGCCACGACGGTGATCGAGGTGGGCATCGACGTCGCCAATGCGACAGTCATGCTGATCGAGCATCCCGAGCGTTTTGGCTTGTCACAGCTGCATCAGCTTCGCGGCCGCGTTGGCCGCGGCGCTGAAGCTTCTTACTGCATTCTGCTGGGCGATTTCGGGCCTGACGCTGCGGAGCGCCTTCGCATTTTCGCAGGTACCGAAGACGGCTTCGAGATCGCGCGTGCCGACCTTCGAATTCGTGGAATGGGAAACCTTTTCGGCGAGGAGCAGAGCGGCGCTACCACATTTCGGATCGCCGACCCCATTCGCGACGAGCGTCTCAACATCGCGGCACGTGAGGCGGCAGAGTCACTGCTCGATAGTGATCCCGAGCTGGAAAAGAAAGAGCACGCGGGAATTCGAACAGTGCTTTCAGCGCGATACGCGCGTGCCCTTCAGTTGTTCAGGGTCGGCTAGCTACCGGCTTGGGTTCGCCAGACGTTTCTTGATGCGCTCCAGCTCGGCGTTCGCCTTCGCGAGCTGATCCTTGAGGACCGCGATTTCTTCTTCACGCGTAACGAATACCGTGTCGCGGCCGACGACCCTGGTCGCGCCCTGCGCGAGGCGAAGTGCCTGCACCGTCTGGGCCGTTCGCTTCAGCACGAGAGCCTGTCCCCTGTACATTCTCGCCCCGGGAGTCGAAAGATAGATGTCGAGGGCTCGAATTCCCTCCGGGATCGACGCGCTCTTGTTGGATGGATCGACCATGTACAGAGCGCGCCAGAACGAAATCTCGGTGGCCCGGTCGGTACCTTGCGCCTTTACTGCGAAATCCGAGAGAATCCGGTCGGCGCCCGCGTAATCTCCCGTTTCAACCCTCTTCTCCGCTGCGTCGATCGCTATCTGGTACATGTCGACCGGCG
>DATAIM010000497.1:0-2559 GCA_036262655.1 Gemmatimonadaceae bacterium
TCGACATCACGCTGGTGTCACATGACCATTACGATCACCTCGATGATGCAACCGTCAGGCAGCTTATAGAGAGGTTTCCGGCGATGACATGGCTGGTGCCACTGAAGGTTGGGGTCTTCCTGAACGAGAGAGGCGCATCGCGGGTTGTAGAGCTCGACTGGTGGGATCGCCACAACGCAGGATCAGCGACAGTGGGATGTACTCCCGCTCAGCATTTTTCAGGACGCTATCCGTGGAACCGGAACTCGACTCTGTGGTGCGGATGGACGGTTGCCTTCGATGATGAGACGCGGGTGTTTTTCGCTGGCGACACTGGGCGACACCCGGAGTTCGCCGAAATTGCCAGACGATTCGGACCGTTTGGGATGACAATCCTTCCAATCGGCGCCTACGAGCCGAGATGGTTCATGCAGCCTGTTCATATGGCGCCGGAGGAGAGCGTGGAAGCTTTCCGTGAGATGACCGACGGCGGTACGCGGCCATGTATCATGGTCGGCTCGCACTGGGGGACATTTCGACTGACGGAAGAGCCTGTAGCCGAGCCCCCTGTTCGCGCGCACAAGGCCTGGACACACGTGGGTCTGCCGTCGAACGCACTGTGGATTATGGCCCACGGCGAGACGCGCACGGTCGAATCGGGCTGACCTTGTCCCTTGAGTTCGCGTGCAGCGGCGGCACGCCGCATTATTGAATGCGCTCACATGTATTGTAGTTTGTGCGCGAAAGTTGCTATAGTGTGCACCGAACCCCTATATCGGAGCTCGTATCATGGCTGCAGCCAAGAAGTCGTCGCGCGGTGGCTCGAAAGGCGGAAGGAAGGGCGGTCGTAAGTCTGGTGGCGGAAGCTCGGGAGGACGTAAGTCTTCCGGCCGGAAGTCTTCGGCGAGAGGTGGTGGTCGCAAGAGCGGTGGCGGACAGCAGTCGGGCTCGAGGAAATCAGGATCAGCGCGCAAGAGCTCTTCGAAGCGCGGTTCGACAAAGCGTGCATCGTCCAGCCGTGGCGGATCGAAGCGAGCTTCCACGAGAAGTGCGAGCAGCGGACGCGGCGGCAGCAAGCGCGGATCGAGCAAGCGTGCGTCTTCGAAGCGCGGGTCGGCAAAACGTGCATCGAGCAGCCGTGGATCCAGCAGCCGCAGCTCGAGCAAGCGCGCTTCCAGCAAGCGCGGCTCGACCAGGCGGTCTTCAGCAAAGCGTTCAAGCGGACGCAAAGTTGGCGTAACTGAACGCGCAAAATCGATCGCCGAGCGCGTCAGCCGCGTCGCGACGGGCGTGGTTCAGCAGGCAGTCGCCGGAGCCGAGCAGGCCGTCGACGCCACCAAGGAGTTTGTTCAGGAGCACACCTGATTCCAGCGTGATGACGGCCTGCGCGATCAGGCCGTCATTGCTTTGCGCCGTCGAACCATCGAGGACCATCGAGAACCAGGAGGACCAGCAGAACTCTGCTGTTCCGCTTTGGTTCTCATTCCTCGATTAATCCTCGATCGTCGATTGCGGTTGGTCTTGAATCCGCATTTGGTGACGGCTGATCCATGCCTTCACTTCCTCGAATACAATCGCGCGTCCATAGTCGACCGTGATTATGTGCCCCGCACCCTCTACCCACACCAGTTTTTTTTCGCGTGCGCCTACCGCCGCAATCGCGCGCTCGGCGACTGCGGGGCGAATCCGCGGATCACGACGCGATTGGATCAGGAGCGTGGGTGCCGTGATTCGGGAGAGCGACCGCTGCGCACTTGCAGCGAGACGCCAGAGCTCGAACAACAGCCGTCCTGAATACACGCCGTAGCCGAGATTTTTTTTTCGTTCCGCCGGGTCGAGAATCGACGAAGGACTATTCGATCTCCTCGCGCCGGCTGCTGCACTCCAGATCCAGTGAGTACCCGCCGCGAGCTTGATCCTGGCCGGAACGTCGAGATAAGGCGCGAGAAGGATCAGCGACTCAATGTCGCGCGCCTCGGAAGCGAGGATCGCGGCCAGAGCGCCACCCATCGAAAGTCCGCCGAGAACGACGCTGCTGTGGGTCGCCCGTATCCGGGCGAGCTCTTCGCGCGCCAGTTCGAGCCAATCCTTGCGCCGCGAGGCGATGAACGACTCGACACTTGTCCCATGGCCAGGGAGTAATGGCACAACCACGTCGTTTCCCGCTGCGCTGAGCTCGCGGGCGAGAAGCAGTAAAGTCTGCGGCGTGTCTCCAAAGCCATGCAGGAGGAGAACTCCCCGAGAGTTCCCCTCCTGCAGATTGATGCCTTCAGCGCCGGGAATTGTACCGGCTTCCCTCACATGTTGTACGCCCATCGACAATGGCTAAGGTGTCATCGGCTCCCGCTCCAGCGGAAGCATCGCGTCCGCATCGGCTCCGTCATTTGTAATATGACCAGCCAGCTTCGACGGCGCGATAATGAACGCCATTCCCGCGCGCTCGGCGACATCGGACCCGACCAGCCTCCCCAGCGCGAGCGCGATCGACTCGCGAGTTGCGCCGACCATTTCGCACAGGAGACGATGATGCCGAAGCTCGAGACGAAGTCGCCCATCGGGATCGAGGAAGGATCGATCGGT
>DATAIM010000498.1:0-2961 GCA_036262655.1 Gemmatimonadaceae bacterium
TTTCTTCCTGCCGATTGTCAGCCCCGCAACCATCCGGACAAGAGCTGCCGAAAGCGCGCCGGCGTAGGCGGCTACACTTCCGCCGCCAGGTACGGGATCTGATGACGCGATCGCATGGAGAAACGCGGTCGGTGCGGTTCCAGCTGTTTTTTCGGAAGCATGATTATCAGTGACAGTCTCTGATGACGCACGCATCGCGCGAGCGACCTGCCGTTCGAGCACCTGATCGAGTGTAAACCGTGCGAGTTTCAAATGGCTCTTTGAAGCTTCAAACAATACCCGTTCAGGCACGAGCCCGATCAGCTCGCTCCATGTGACATCGACACCCGCTTCGTGCGCTTTCTCAGTTATGAAATCGAATACGACGTGCAGCGGGGTCTGCTCCGTGTCGACCAGATTCATCGAGACCTGGGCCTGCCCATCCACCTCGAGACCAAGACCCTTCACCGACTTGAAACCACCGGACGATTCCCGCACTTGTTTCGCGATGGATTTGGCGAGCGGCAGATTCGCTGCATCGCCCAGGTAGACGTTGTATGCGACGAGAAACGGACGCGCACCGATTGCAACTGCCCCGGCGCTCGCATGAATGGCGCTCGGGCCGAAATCGGGATTTCGATCGGCATTGGTTCCGAGCTCATCGCGCAGCCCCTCGAATTGCCCACGCCTGACATCAGCGAGATTCTTCCGTTCCGGACGGGACGCCGCCCGCTCGTACAGGTAAACGGGGATGCCCAGCTCAGTCCCGACTCGCTGACCCAGCTCGCGCGCAAGCGCGACACAATCCTCCATCGTCGCATCCTCGAGTGGGACAAACGGAACCACATCCGCCGCGCCGATTCGCGGATGCTCACCCGTGTGCTGCCGCATATCGATTCGCTCCGCTGCTTCGCGAATGGCTGCAAAGGCGGCCTCCACGGCGTGCTCGATTGGAACGACAAACGTGATCACCGATCGGTTGTGCGATTCGTCAGAAGACACGTCGAGAATGGTGACCCCCTCGACTGCGCCAATCGCGTCACGGATAGCGTTTGTGACTTCAGGCCGGCGGCCCTCGGAGAAATTCGGAACACACTCGATCAGTTTCATTCGATGGTTATCAGGCGGCGCCTGCGCCGTGGAGAGTGCGCAGGAGCCATGGGTGGATGTCAGGATTGCCCGCCACGACTGGGCCTTGAGCCGGGGAAGCGGGATTGCCGTTGAAATCGGTGGCGATGCCACCTGCTTCGCGAATGAGCAGAATGCCGCCCGCGACGTCCCACGGGGAGAGGGTCAGCTCCCAGAAACCATCGAACCGTCCGCATGCGACATCCGCCAGATCGAGTGCAGCAGAGCCGGGACGCCGCACCCCCGCAGTCTCGCGACTCACCGCAACGAGCTGCCGCGCGTACTCGTCCAGCGACTCTGGATCCTTGAATGGAAATCCTGTCCCGATCAGTGCGCGCGAAGGAGTATCGACATCCGAGACGCGCACAGGTTTGCCGCCGAGGAAGGTTCCGCCGCCCAAGGTGGCGGTGAAGAGCTCGCCTGACGGGACGTTCAAAACGACTCCCGCTATGAGCTCGCCGGCGTTCATCACGCCGATCGATACAGCATAATGGGGAAAGCCGTGCAGAAAGTTGGTGGTGCCGTCGAGCGGGTCAGCGACAAACGCAAGACCATCCGCCGATAGGATGGCTTCGGGTGTAAGCTCCTCGCCAAGTATCATCGCTTCGGGAAAGTCTCTTCCAACGACCTCCGCGATGCGCGACTCTGCGGAGCGATCGACGTCAGTCACGAAATCGGCAATCCCTTTCTCGATCCACACGAGCCGCCCAACGTCCGATGCGGCGGCGGCAATCACTTCGGCTGCGGCGCGCGCCGCGGCAACAGCGGTTCGTGTCGCGTGCGCCGCCATCATCTGCTGCTCAGTCGGTGCATCCGTGTTTGCTTGCAACGCGTTCCTCGCTCCCGTTAACTTCGACCGATGTCCACGTCCCGGATCTTCAGCGGTATTCAGCCTTCTGGTGAGCTGCACATCGGCAACTACCTTGGCGCCGTGAAGAACTGGGTAGCGCTGCAGCGCGAATACGAGTCGTTCTTCTGTATTGTCGATTACCATGCCATCACAGTGCCGTACGAGCCGCAGGATCTCCGGCGCCGCACGCGTGAAATGGCGCTCTCGCTGCTCGCGTCCGGCATCGATCCCGGCGCCTGCACCCTCTTCGTGCAGTCAGCGGTCCCGGAACATACCGAGCTCGCCTGGATATTCAACACGGTCACACCACTGGGCGAGCTGGAGCGACAGACTCAATTCAAGGAAAAGTCCGCCCGGCAGGAAAGCATCGCCGCGGGAATTCTCAATTATCCCGTCCTTCAGGCAGCCGACATTCTATTGTATAAGGCCAATCTCATTCCGGTGGGTGAAGATCAGGTCCAGCACCTTGAGCTCTCGCGTGAAATCGCCCGTCGGTGGAATACGCGTTTTTCCCCCGGATACGCGGTACGAGATGGAGCCGATACCGCCCAGGGAGCGGCCGCCCCCGAGACCGGAATGCCCGCCTCGCAGGCAGAACCCGGCTTTTTTCCGGAGCCCCAGCCGCTCCTGACGCCGACGCGGCGAGTGATGGGCCTCGATGGCCAGGCGAAAATGTCGAAGTCGCTCGGCAACACAGTCGGTCTCCTGGAAAATCCGAAGGACGTCTGGCAGAAGCTGCGCCCGGCCGTGACAGATCCGAAACGCGTAAGACGCACAGACCCTGGCACTCCCGAAGTCTGCAACATCTATCATCTCCACAAGGCCTTCAGCCCACCGGAGACTGTCGATCACGTTGCCGTGCAATGCCGCACCGCAGGCTGGGGGTGTATCGACTGCAAGAAAGTGCTGCACGAATCGATGGAGCGGGAGCTTTCACCGATTCGCGAACGAGCAGAGCACTTCAAGGCCACACCAGCGGTTCTTGAAGAGGCCCTGGCAGCGGG
>DATAIM010000499.1:0-1570 GCA_036262655.1 Gemmatimonadaceae bacterium
GCGGTCCGAGAGCCACTTCGACCGCATCGATTACAGCTCCGAGTGGTACGGCTTCGCATTGAATTTGTCCCTGCCCTGCCTGCGCGTACTTCAACAACGACTGGATCAGGCGCTGCATGCCTTGGGCAGCCTGCGAAATCAGCGTGAGAACCTTTTGCTCGTCCTCGTCTCTGGAACCCGGACGCCGCCGGGCGAGAAGCTCTGCCAGGCTGTGAATCGTGCGGACGGGAGCCTGAAGATCGTGCGACACGGCGTACGAGAAGCGGGCGAGGTCATCGTTCGAACGCGCGAACTCGGCCAGCAGCCGTTCGCGTTCCTGCTCGGCTGCCAGACGCTCCGTGACATCGAGGAAGATAGTTGCCGCTCCCACCACTTCCCCGCTCGAGTTCCTGATCGGGGCCGCAGCATCCTCGATGAAGAACCGGCGCCCTGCGCGACTCACCAGCATGAATCGCTCACGATTAACGGCCTGCTGGGTCGCCAGGGCCCGCCGGAGCTGGCACATCGGGACCCTCTGACCCTCGGGTGTCAGCAGCGCGTATACTTCCTCGATCGGCCGTCCCTGAGCTTCGGCCGAACTCCAGCCGGTAAGGCGTTCGGCGACGGGATTCATAAAGCGCACTGTTGCATCCCGATCTGTCGCAATCACGCCATCGGTGAGACTGGCAAGCAGCGTCGTCAGCCAATCGTTCTCAGCGAATAGATTGCGGGCCGTATGATCCTGTTGTAGGGCCACAGCTATCGTTGCGCTGAGCTCGGCTTTCGTAAATGGCTTTGCCACGTAACCCAGCGGACCGACTACCTTGGCTTGATTGACGACGAAGTCGCTTGTATTTGCGGTAAGAAATACGACCGGAATGCGCCATTTACGGCGAATTTCCGCAGCCGCCGCAATCCCATCCTCCTGCCCCTCGAGCTGTATGTCCATCAACACGAGATCCGGACATGTGTCCCCGGTGAGCCTGACCGCCTCATCTTTGCGAGCCGCCACCCCGACCACGTGATACCCCATATGTGTCAAGTTGCGCTCGAGGTCGACCGCGATGATTTGCTCATCCTCGACTATCAGAATCTTCGGCTTTTCCATACCGGGCGTGCTCACTCGGAACCTTTCTCAAAGCCTGTGCCACGCCATTCGTGGCTGTTTTGACGGGGACTACACGGCTGCCCGTCACCTTGGCCGCGCCGGGACAAAGCCTGTGACTCTGCGATCATGGTGGGTACCGTCCGTAGTACACGACAAGGTGAACCATGAACGACCAGCACGAACCAGAAACGCCGGGAACCCCATCTCCAGGGACGTCGACGGGCAACGCCGCTTCCCCGGAAAACCAGCCGCCAACAACCGGTAACCGTGAAGATCCGGTGCGCGGGCCGACGGCGTCAAAACTCAAACCTACCATTGTCGGTATCGGGGCCTCGGCGGGCGGCCTGAGCGCGCTCAAGGCATTCTTCAGTCATGTGCCTTCAGACAGCAATCTCGCCTTTGTGGTCGTGGTACATCTCTCCCCAGAGCATGAAAGCCATCTGTCTGACTTGCTGCAGCCTTATGTAAGCATTCCCGTCCAGC
>DATAIM010000500.1:0-3660 GCA_036262655.1 Gemmatimonadaceae bacterium
CAAGGACAAGGAAGCGCCGATCTTCAAGGTCGCCGACTACGGAATAGTCGGCGATGTGTTCGAGGTCGTGCCCGCACTCACGTCGGCCGTACACGAAGCGAAAAAAGGTCACTAGAGATGACGAGCGGCCGCCGCCTCGACGTAATCGTACCAGCGGACTATCAGCCGTCGCTTCCGCCCCAGCTCATTCTGCGCGAGCCGATGGACTCCGAGGCGGTGCCGATGGACGTGGTATTCGTCGGAGGTGGACCTGCCGGTCTCGCGGGAGCAATCGAGCTCGCAAAGCTGGTCAAGGCCGATAACGAAGCAGGCGGGGCAATCGGCGAGATACAGATCGCGGTTCTCGAAAAAGCCTCTGCGCTTGGCGAGCATTCGCTCTCTGGAGCGGTGGTGAACCCGCGAGCATTCCGCGAGCTGTTTCCCGATCTTGAGGATTCACAGTTTCCCTTTCGCGCGGCTGTGACGAACGAGCGCGTTTACTTCATGATGGGAAGCCGGGCTCAACGGATACCGACTCCTCCGACGATGCAGAACCACGGTCACTACATCGCATCACTATCGGAGATGGTGCGGTGGCTCGGCGAAAAAGCCGAAGGGCTGGGGGTCAACATTTTCACCGGCTTCCCGGCGGCCTCGCTGATGATGGATGGCGAAAGGGTCGCCGGAGTGCGCACGACTCCGACAGGTTTGATGCGCGATGGAACTCCAGGAAGCGGTTTCAGTCCGCCAACTGACATCTCCGCGCGTGTGACGGTTCTGTCCGAAGGAACGCGCGGCTCGCTGTCCCAGGCATGGCTCGAGCAGGCAGGCATCACATCCGAAAATCCCCAAATCTACGCCCTTGGCGTAAAGGAGATCTGGGAAACGAAGAAGCCACTGGATGCGATCATCCACACTCTTGGCTGGCCACTTCCCGCGGACGCGTTCGGTGGAAGCTTCATGTATCCGCTGACCCCCAACCTCGTCGCGCTCGGAATCGTAGTGGGAATGGACTATCGCGACTCCACACTCGACGTCCACCAGCTGCTTCAAAAGCTCAAGACTGCGCCTCTGTTCAGGGATTACCTCGACGGGGGCGAGATGGTGGAATGGGGAGCGAAGACAATTCCCGAAGGGGGATACTACGGCCTTCCGAAGAAACGCTACGGTGAAGGCGTGTTGATTGTCGGCGACTCCGCGGGGTTCGTTGAAGTTGCATCGCTCAAGGGAATTCATTACGCGATGCAGTCGGGGATGTACGCTGCACGCACGATCTTCGATGCTCTCAAGAAGAACGACGTTTGCGAGAATACGATGGCGCGCTTCGATGCTCTGGTGAAAGAGAGCTTCATTACTTCCGATCTTCGAGAAAGGCGCAACATGCGACTCGCGTTCCAGGGGCATGGACTCTACGTCGGCGGGATCAAGGCGACGCTGATGACTCTGACTAAAGGTGCTTTTCCCGGGGGAAAGATCGATTCGCACACGGATGCGCAAGCGCCGCGGACGGTGACTCCGGAAGAACCTCTGGTGGCGGACGGCAAGCTGACGTTCACCAAGCTCGACGCGAACTTCAAATCAGGAAACGCGACGCGCGATACCATCCCGTCGCATCTCGTCGTCGGGACTGATATCCCCCCCGAGGTCGCAAAGCTATACGCGCATATGTGTCCCGCTGGTGTTTATGAGATGGCAGAGGACGGACGTCTCATCGTGAATCAGGCTAACTGCATTGACTGCAAGGCAACCGACGTGATCGGCCCGCGCTGGACACCGAGGGAAGGGGACAGCGGACCGAAGTACAGGTTGATGTAGAGGCAGCTATTCAAGGTCTGACAGCTTCTCGCTCCCGTCTGCTCTCCAAGCGCTCCTGTCCTTAGCTCCTGACATCCGCGATCTCGTATAAATCGATCGACTGCTGAATCGTTCCCGCCTCGAACGGATGAGTGATCTTCGACCGGATCACCATTCCCGCCGCCGCGCATTCCTCGATGAATTCCGGGACACCCATCCGGCCGGGGTCGGCGAGTATCACCATCCCCCCCGGCGCGAGAGCACCCTTGAAGATACGGGGAAGCAGGTGCGCATACTCTTTCTCGTAGAGAACGTCCGAAGCGAAAATGATGTCGAACCCGCCCATGTCCGGCGGAAACGAGCGCCAGTCGATCATCATCGCATCGGGCGTTTCCCCGGTCGCCCGCCACGCATTGGCGCGAGTGAATGCAAGCGCGTCAGTGTAATAATCGGTCGCGGTCATCTCGTACCCGGCTATCATCGCCGCCGTCGTTACGAGCCCTACACCGCATCCGAGCTCGAGCCCCTTTCCCGGCCGGCGTTCTTTTCGTCCTTCGGCGAGCGATACGAGATGTGCTGCGAGAATTACTGACGACGGCCAGACATCGGCCCAGTACGGCAATCGCTCGTCCTTTACGAAATCCTCCTCCCTGATGAGATCGTCGGAGTTCCGCGGCCTGAGAATGGAGAACGTTCGAGGTCCCGTGTCGACGTCATCTGTCGACGTGTCGAATCTTGTCTCGAGCGCCTCCACCAGCTCCGCTCCGGTCAGGTCCGCCAGCTCGACCGCAGCGTGTGTCACGCGAGAACCAGTGTTTCGCTGAGACGGAGACTGTCGCCGAGTGGGAGGGCGCGGTGCGTCTCTCCGGCGGCAAGTACGAGACGGTCGCCAGGGAGAATGAGGAGTGCATTCGCCCGAGCCATCGCCGTGAGCACTGAGGAGCTCTGGGAGCCCGCGAGCGCCGCTGTGTACCGTCCGTTACCGTCGTCAGTGATCACGACGCGAAGGAAGTGCATTAGCGGTGCCGCGAGAGTTACCGCCTCGCCGAGCGTAACCGGGATCGTTTGTCTGAAGAGTAACCGATGTCCCAGCATCTTACGAATCACCGGCCGCACGAACACCTCGAAGCTGACCATCGCAGACACCGGATTTCCCGACACTCCGATCCAGGGCGTTCCATTCAGCGTTCCAAAAGCGAGCGGCGCACCGGGTTTCATCCGCACTTTCCAGAAGTGGATCTGGCCTCCAAGGTCCGTGAATGCGGTCCGAACGTGATCGTGGTCGCCGACCGAGATGCCGGCGGAGGTGATCATCAAGTCGGCACCTCGCGCCGCACTGAGCTTTTCTGCCAGTGAGGACGGAGCGTCGCGAGCGATTCCCAGATCATCCGCTTCTCCGCCGGCATCCCGAACCAGCGAGGCGAGCGTCATCGAGTTGGAGGAAACGATCTTTGCGCCAGCGAGCTCGGGTCTGAAGTCCCGGAGCTCGACGAGCTCGTCGCCCGAGCTGATGAGAGCGACCCGTGGCCCGCGATGAACGTCGACTGATTGAATTCCCGCCGAGGCAAGAGCGCCGATATGCGCAGGGGTGAGGAGCTCACCTCTTTCGAAAAGAGTGTCACCCCTCCGAAAGTCTTCGCCGGCGCGACGAATATTCTTTCCGATGTCACGCTTGTTGAGAATCGTAACGGCCTCGCGGCCGTTGTCAGTGTCCTCGTGCCGGATGATACTGTCAGCACCTCCGGGAACCGGCGCACCCGTCATTATGCGTATCGCCTCTCCCCGCTCGAGACCGCGCGAGGGAAACGAACCCGCCGCGACCGTGTCGACCACGTGCAGGCTGGGTGCAGGATCACTGGCGAGGTCGGCCCCTCTGACAGCGTAGCC
>DATAIM010000501.1:0-3016 GCA_036262655.1 Gemmatimonadaceae bacterium
AAACGCACTGCCCCGGTAAGGAGGAGTGTATCGTCCTTCGAAATGACCCGGTCGAGAAATGGCTGCCCCGGCCAGGAAGCTTCGATGATTCCGCTGTCGTCGCGCACGACCGCCTGGAAGATGCGAAGCCCTTTCCGCGTCGGGATAATGCCTTTGGAGACCACGTGCCCGACTACAGTCGCGTCCATTCCCGGCTCGAGGGACGAGATCGGGCTCACCGTGCTCGCGTCCTCGTAACGATGAGGGACGTGAAAGAGGAGATCGCGCGCCGTAATGATACCGAGTCTCCGCAGTGCCTCTGCGCGCGATGGCCCTACACCCTTGAGGTAGGTGACGGGCATGTCGAGGTAAATCTTGCCGGACGCCGAACCCCGCCGTTCGCCGTCTGTCAAATCGCTTATCCCTCGACCAGCTCTGCCGCGAACGCCACCGGGTTGAATGGCTCGATGTCAGCCATCGTCTCGCCGGTGCCGATGAACTTGACCGGCAGCTTCAACGCCTCGCGAACGGCGAGCACGATACCTCCTTTCGCTGTTCCGTCGAGCTTCGTCATCACGAGGCCCGTCACCGGGATCGCATCCGAAAACGTACGCGCCTGCGCGAGGGCATTCTGTCCGATGGTGGCATCGAGCACGAGCAGCGTTTCATGTGGCGCTCCGGGGATTCGTCGTGCGATCACCCGGTGAATCTTCTTCAGCTCATCCATCAGTCCCGAACTCGTGTGGAGTCGTCCCGCGGTATCGATGATGACAACATCACATCCCCGCGTCACTGCAGCGTCAATCGCATTGAATGCGACAGAAGCCGGGTCACTGCCGGCTTTCGCCCCGACAAAGTCTGTTCCGCTGCGTTCCGCCCAGCGCTTCAGCTGATCGACGGCGCCGGCGCGAAACGTATCCGCAGCGCCGACGAGCGTTTTCTTCCCGCGGGCCTGCATCAGCGCGGCCAGCTTCCCGATGAATGTCGTTTTGCCTGCGCCATTCACGCCAATGACCAGAATGACCGTCGGCTTCTCGGGCGCGAATTGCATCGAGGTGTCGTCGGTATCTGCGCCGAGAGAGCGGGCGACGCCCTCCTCGAGTGCACGGAGGAACTCATCCTCCGAGCGAACGTCGCCGCGCCTAGCTAGCCGCTCGACGTCCTCGACGAGCCGCATGCTGGTCGCGACTCCGAAATCGGCCTCGATCAAGACCTCCTCCAGCTTCTCGAGCGAGCCCTGAATGCTTCCGCCGCGCGCGAGCGTGGTGACATCGAGCATCGCGATGTCCTTGAGCCGCTGCCACAAGGATCGTGTCGAGGAGTCGGATGGTTTCTTGAGAATGCGCGGCATTGAGCGTGGAAGAGGTTCGCCGAAAGATAGATGCCAGACCTCGATGGTGTGGTTCGACACTGGCAAAAAAAAAAGACTCCGCGCAGTGGGGAGTCACTTTCTCTTGCTGGCGTCCTGTTTTCCGCTAATTGCTGGACGACGCGAGAGCGCCGAATGTCGCAAGTGTTCTGTTCCTGATTCGCTGAAACACCCCGCGCTCGGACGACGGAATTGGCTCACCGCCTTTCATCCTCAGCGCAATGCGCGGATCCCGCTGCACCCCGTTCACCAGCACTTCGAAGTGCAGATGTGGCCCGGTAGCCAGGCCGCTCTTTCCCACGGCTCCGATAGTGCTTCCGATCGTCACTCGCGTTCCAGTATGGATCCCTTTCGAGAAATTCCTGAGATGTCCGTAACGGCTGACGAATCCGTTCCGATGCCGGATGTCGATCACGTTGCCGTATCCACCCTTTCTCCCGGCGAAGACAACGACCCCATCGCCGATCGACCTGACTGGAGTTCCCATCGCGGCTGCATAATCGGTGCCCTTGTGCCGGCGCCAGATGCCGAGCACGGGGTGACGGCGCCCGCCGAAAATGCTGGATATGCGCCTGAACGCGACTGGCGCGCGCAGGAACGAAGCGCGGAGCGATTTTCCGCCCTCGTCGAAATACTGGCCGCTCGCCGCACGGCTCTCGAACCGGATCGCGTCGATCTCATTGCCGGAAAGAGCGAGACGTGCGCCAAGGATCTTGTTCACGATGATCGCGCCATTCGGTTTCTGGAGGCGCTCGACGAGGATATGGAACTTGTCGCCGACCTGAAGATCCTTGCTCATGTCGACGCGGTACTCGAAGATGTCTGCGAGTGAGAACGCGAGCTCCGCGCGTGCTGCGCGCGGAAGAGCTCCGCTGCCACTCTTGTCGAGCGCAGAGAAAAGGCTCGACTGGATGGTCCCGCTAACGGTGACCGTATCCACTCTTTCCCTGTTTGAGGCGACGACGACAACAGGAGCCACGGTGGCCACACCAGGCGCGGCGGCATGAGGCTCGAGCTGACGGCCGATTAATTCACGATCCTCGGGTGTCGCGCTCTCTTGCTCTTCCGCCAACGCGTCGGCTGTCTGCTGACTGAATCCGCCAAGCGCACGTGAGCCGGGGGTTGCTCCGATCGGCGGCGTCATCCGCACGGCGACGACCGAAAAAAGCCCAACCAGGGTGTAGGTAACTACACGTGCACTCCGAACCGTCAATCCATTTGTCTCCGAATGAACGTCGGGATCTCCATGTCACTGAGATCCTGGCCGTTCCCGTCCGCCTTGTCCGGGGAGGACGACGGAGGAGACAAAGGGGTAACACGACGGCTGATGTCCGGGGTATTCATCGACTGGTTGGACGGCTGGCTCATCGCCCTGGGCTGAGGGGAAACCGTCCGGTTGCGCATCGGCAGCGGAATTACCGGTGTCCCCGCGCTTCGTGCGAGATGCGGCTCTTTCGCTGCCTCGGCGGCGATGTGCGTGGGCGTCTTGTCGAAGCCAGTCGCAATCACTGTGACGCGGCACTCGCCCTGCATCGCCTTCTCGTTGACCGTGCCGAAAATGATCTCGGCATCGTCGCCGACGGCATCTTTCACTATCTCGACGATCTGGTGAACGTCGCCAAGCGTCAGGTCATCGCCGCCGGTAATGTTGACGAGAACACCTGTCGC
>DATAIM010000502.1:0-6736 GCA_036262655.1 Gemmatimonadaceae bacterium
GCAGGGCGGAGACGCACAGCGGCTCGCAACCGACCTTCGGACGCCGATCGACGATTTCGAGCTTTCAGTGCGGTCGGTCAACTCGCTGAAGAACTCCGGCATCCGCACCCTTGGCGACCTCGTCAAGATGACCGAGAGCCAGGTGCTTCAGGTCAAGAACTTCGGGAAGAAGTCGCTCAACGAGATCGTCGACCTGCTCGAGAAGCACAAGCTCAACTTTGGAATGAAGTTCGAGGAAAACGGCGATGGTGTGCGTATCACCGACCCGGGCACTCCTCCCAACCGTAACGTCGCGACGGTGGCAGCCGACGACGACGAGGACAACTAGAGATGCGTCATCGTAAGGTGGGACGCTCGCTCAAGCGCACGAGCGAACAGAAGCTTGCACTGATGAGGGGTCTGGCCATGGCGCTGATCGAGCGTGGCGCGATCGAGATCACAGAGGCGCGGGCGAAGGAGCTTCGTCCCTTCGTGGAGAAGCTCATTACCAAGGCGCGCTCGGGAACGCTGCATGATCGCCGGCTCGCTGGCCGTCACATCCAGGTTCGCGGGCTCAATGAGAAGCTGTTCAACGAGATCGGCCCGAAGTTCGCTTCGCGCGCCGGTGGATATACGCGCATCCTGAAGACCGGACATCGCAAGGGTGACGGCGCAGAGATGGCCCGCATCGAGCTGGTAAACTGATATGGCACAGATCAACAGAAGCCGCTGCTACGTCTGCGACAAGGGCGTCACGTTCGGCAACAACGTTTCACACGCGAACAACCGGACACGTCGCACGTGGAAGCCCAATCTCCAGGTCGCGCGTGTGGTGATCGACGGAAAGATCACGAAGATCAAGGTATGCACGCGCTGTCTTCACGCGGGAAAGATCCAGCGTGCCCCGCGCGGTGTCTCGGCAGCGTAAATTCCCTGCCGTGGCGGACGAAAGAGGGGAGCGCGTTCGGTGCTCCCCTTTTTTTGCAACTGCGTTTATGCCGAGGCGTGAAACAGTGATCCGAATATCGCTTCACCCGACGAGTCACCCCTTTGGGGAAGTGGATGCCCAGGCGTAACGATCTCCAACGAATCCTCCTGATCGGCTCCGGTCCGATTGTTATCGGCCAGGGCGCCGAATTCGATTATTCCGGTACTCAGGCGGCCAAGGCATTGAAGGAAGAGGGGTACGAGGTCATCCTCGTCAACTCGAATCCGGCGACCATAATGACGGATCCGGAGTTTGCGGACCGGACTTATATCGAGCCTGTCACCCCCGCGTACGTCGAGCTCGTGATCGAGAAGGAGCGGCCGGACGCACTGCTGCCGACAATGGGCGGGCAGACGGCACTCAATGTCGCGATGAAACTCCATGAAAGCGGCGTGCTCGAGAAGTATGGAGTACAGCTCATCGGCGCAGACGCGCGGGCGATCGCAATGGCCGAGGACCGCGGGCAGTTCGCGGACGCTATGCGCCGGATCGGCCTTGCAGTTCCGCAGGGAGGGATCGCTACGACGTTCGACGAAGCGCTTGGGCTCGTCGAGCTGGTAGGCTTCCCCGCGATCATCCGCCCTGCTTTCACACTGGGAGGCACCGGCGGTGGCATTGCGTACAACAGGGACGAATACGAGGCGATCGTTCGGCGGGGAATCGAGCTTTCGCCAGTAGGCCAGGTCCTGATCGAGCGCAGCGTGATCGGATGGAAGGAGTTCGAGCTCGAGGTGATGCGCGATGGCGCCGACAACGTCGTGATCGTCTGCTCCATCGAAAACATAGATCCGATGGGAGTGCATACCGGAGATTCGATAACCGTCGCACCGGTGATGACCCTCACTGACCGCGAGTATCAGAAGATGCGTGATGCTGCGGTGGCGGTGATCCGGGAGATCGGTGTCGAGGCAGGCGGGTGCAACATCCAGTTCGCCGTCAATCCGGCCGACGGCGAGATGCTCGTTATTGAAATGAACCCGCGAGTATCTCGTTCCTCAGCGCTTGCTTCAAAGGCCACGGGCTTCCCGATTGCGCGTATCGGAACGAAGCTGGCGGTCGGGTATCGCCTCGACGAGATCCCGAACGATATAACGAAAACGACACCAGCCTCGTTCGAGCCGGTGCTCGATTACGTCGTCGTAAAATGTCCGCGCTTTGCATTCGAGAAGTTTACTGCCGTAAATCCGCAGCTGACGACGCAGATGAAGTCGGTTGGTGAGTCCATGGCAATCGGCCGCACCTTCAAGGAAGCGCTTCAGAAGGGTCTTCGTGCGCTCGAAACCGGGCGGCCCGGCTGGTCGATCGGCCCGGTACTCAGTGACGACAGGCTTCCTGACGACACGATCGAGTCGCTTCGTGGAGCGCTCAGGCAGCCGACTCCCGAGCGGATCTTTCAGATCAAGCGCGCGTTCGGTGCGGGCATGTCTGTCCGGGAGATCCACGAGCTGACGCATATCGATCCCTGGTTCCTGGCACAGATGGAAGAGCTTGTTGTCGCGGAAAGGAACTTCGCGGCAATGGAGAATGTCCTCGAGCCCGACATGCGACGGATGAAGCGCATGGGTTTCTCCGACCGCCAGCTTGCCGATCTCCGCGGGTGCTCCGAGCTCGATATGCGCGCGATGCGCTGGGGGCTGGGCGTGCGCCCCGCATACAAGATGGTCGACACCTGCGCGGGAGAGTTCCCTTCGTCGACACCATACCTGTACAGCAGCTATGACGAGGAAGACGAAGCACCGCGCAGCGATCGGCGGTCGGTGGTGATCCTCGGCAGCGGGCCGAACCGCATCGGGCAGGGTGTCGAGTTCGACTACTGCTGCGTGCGTGCCGCTCTCGCGCTCCGCGATCAGGGTTACGAGACGATCATGATAAACTCGAACCCGGAGACCGTCTCTACGGACTTCGATATTTCCGACAAGCTGTACTTCGAGCCGCTCACGCTCGAGCACGTGCTGGAGATAGTCGAGCGTGAGAAGCCGCTCGGGGTCATCGTACAGCTCGGCGGCCAGACTCCGCTGAAGCTGACCCGGGGCCTCGAGGCAGCAGGCGTGAAAGTCCTCGGGACCTCGCCCGACGCGATCGATACGGCGGAGGACAGGCGCCGGTTCGACGCTATCGCGCGCGAGCTTGGCGTTCTCCAGCCGCCAAACGGCACAGCGACCAGCGCGGCCGAGGCGATTGAGGTGGCGGAGCTGATTGGATATCCGGTGCTCGTCCGGCCGTCATACGTACTCGGTGGAAGGGCGATGGAGATCGTCTACGACGCACCCTCGCTCGAGGATTATTTCGAGCGCGCTGTGCGGGTCTCCGAGGACAGGCCGGTGCTGATCGATCGATTTCTCGAGGACGCGTTCGAAGCGGACGTCGATGCGATCTCCGATGGCGAGGATGTAGTCATCGGCGGGATCATGCAGCACATAGAGGACGCGGGAATTCACTCCGGGGATTCTGCGTGTGTGCTCCCTCCCTATCTGATTGGAGAAAAGGATCTCGAGGTAATGCGCCGGCACACGGTTGCCTTCGCGAAGGCACTAGGCGTCGTCGGGCTGATCAACGTCCAGTACGCGGTGAAGGGCGGGCAGGTTTACGTGCTGGAAGTAAATCCGCGCGGAAGCCGCACAGTGCCATTCGTGTCGAAGGCGATCGGTGTATCGCTGGCCGCGCTCGCAGCACGTGTGATGCTCGGTGAAAAGCTCGAGAATCTGGGATTCACCAGCGAGATCATTCCATCTTACATCTCCGTGAAGGAAGCGGTGTTTCCGTTTACGAAGTTCCGCGAGTTCGACCCCATTCTCGGTCCCGAGATGCGATCGACGGGCGAAGTGATGGGGGTGGCCGAGTCGTTTGGAACTGCCTTCGCGAAGGCGCAGCTCGCGGCGGATAACCGGCTGCCGGAGAAGGGTACGATCCTTCTTACCGTGAACGACTTCGACAAGGACGCGGTAACGCCCATTGCCCGGCGCTTTCACGAGATGGGTTTCAGTCTGCTGGGTACGGAAGGAACCGCGAGGCACCTGAGGGGACGCGGCATTCCGGTCTCGCGCGTTTTCAAGGTGCACGAGGGGCGCCCTCACGGAGTGGATCTGATCCTCAACAGCGAAGTTCAGCTGCTGATCAACACTCCTTTCGGGAAGCACGCACAGCAGGACGACTACACTCTTCGCCAGGCGGCGATTGCGCACGGTGTCGCTTACACAACAACTCTCTCCGCAGCGAGCGCGGCATGCGATGCCATTCTTTCCATGCGCTCCCGGCAGGCGTCGGTTCGATCGATCCAGGAGTGGCATTCCAGCCTCAGGGAGCCGGTCAAAGTATGACCGATACTTTCATTCACGAGTCGGCCTACGTCGATGAGGGCGCACAAATCGGTGCGGGGACGAAGGTGTGGCATTTCTGTCACATCAATCCCGGCGCCGTTATCGGCGAGCGATGTTCGCTGGGCCAGAATGTCGTGATCCTCAACGACGTTCGGATCGGGAATAACGTCAAGATCCAGAACAACGTTTCCGTCTACGACGCAGTCGAGCTCGAGGACGACGTATTCTGTGGTCCGTCGATGGTGTTCACGAACGTCATCAATCCGCGCAGTCACGTTCCGAGAAAGCACGAGTACAAACGGACCCGGGTCAAACGGGGGGCCAGCATCGGTGCGAATGCAACGATCGTCTGCGGAGTTACACTTGGAGAGTACTCGTTCATCGGCGCAGGGAGTGTCATCACCACTGATGTGCCTCCATATGCGATGATTGTCGGTGTGCCGGGAAGACGGATAGGATGGATGTGCGCTTGTGGCGAGCGGCTGGACCGTGGTGGTGCACATAGTGACGCGTTTACCTGTTCTGCATGCGGGAAACGCTACGCCAACCACGGCGAAACGATCGAGCTGGTCGGCAGTTGACGGAGAAAGCTGAGCGCGAATTCCGCGTAGCGCTCGTGGGGTGCGGGCGGATTGCCGGGAATCATGCTGACGCCATTACGCGGATCGATGGACTCCGGATCGTCGCGGCCTGCGACGCGAACGAGGAGCGAGCGCGCGCACTCGCGGCGCCGCTCGGCATTCCATTCTACTCCTCTTACGAGGGGATGCTGAGCGAGGTGGAGTGCGAGGCAGTGGCGATTTGTACGCCGTCGGGAATGCACCCGGCGCAGGGCGTGATGGCAGCCCGCGCGGGAAAGCATGTTATCACGGAAAAGCCGATGGCGATCTCTCTCAAGGGCGCCGACGAGCTCGTGCAGGCATGTGATGCGGCGCGCGTTCACCTCTTCGTGGTGAAGCAGAATCGCCTGAACGCGCCGGTTCAGTTACTCAAGAGAGCAGTCGACAAGGGAAGATTCGGGCGACTTTACATGGCGACCTGCCGGGTTCTATGGAACAGGCCGCAGGAGTATTACGATCAGGCGCCGTGGCGGGGAACCTGGGAGTTCGACGGCGGTGCGTTCATGAATCAGGGGTCCCATTATGTCGATCTGCTGCAATGGGTGATGGGACCCGTTGAAAGCGTGATGGCCAAGACAGCCACGATGGCTAGGAAGATCGAAACGGAGGATACGGGCGTCGCTATCCTTCGATTCCGCTCAGGCGCGCTCGGTGTGATAGAGGTCACGATGCTGACCTATCCCCGGAACATGGAGGGCTCGGTGACGCTTCTGGGGGAGACGGGAACGGCAAAGATCGGAGGGACTGCCGTGAACCGGGTGGAGCATTGGGAGTTCGCGGAACCGGACCCCGACGATGAAGTGGCGCGGAATCTCGATGTGAATCCTCCGAATGTTTACGGCTACGGTCACGAAGGGTATTATCGAAATGTGCTGGCGGTGCTGCGTGGCGAGGCAAAGCCGGATACCGATGGTCGGGCAGGTCGAAAGTCTCTCGAGCTCATTCTCGGCATCTATGAATCCGCGAGAACGGGACGCGAAATAGCGCTCCCGCTGAAGGTCTGAATCAGACATCTTTAACGGCTATGCCCAAGACCGTATAATGGCTGTTCCGCTGCTCGATCTTCGGGCCCAGCATTCGTCGATCCGGGATGACGTTGTCGGAGCGATGATGCAGATAGTCGATGACCAGGCGTTTATCCTGGGGCCGCCAGTCGAGCGACTCGAGGCGGCCGTGGCATCGCTCTCGAATACGCGGTTCGCCGTTGGGTGCGCCAACGGGACTGACGCCCTGCTCCTCGCTCTTCGCGCGCTCGACGTGCGACACGGCGACGAAATCGTCACGACACCCTTTACGTTCTTCGCAACCGCCGGCGCCATTCACAACGTCGGGGCGACGCCTGTTTTCGCGGACATCGATCCCGACACCTTCAATCTGTCGCCGCAGTGGGCTGCCTCGGCGGTCACGCCCCGCACGAAGGCTGTAATTCCGGTGGACCTGTTCGGGCAGATAGCGGCCGTCGACGCAATTGCGGCCGCAATCCCGGGGATGCCGATAGTAGAAGATGCGGCGCAGTCGATTGGCGCCACTCGCACGATCGGCGGAGCGACCACACGCGCAGGTGAAACGGCCACCATCGGTACGTTCAGTTTTTTTCCGTCCAAGAATCTCGGCGGTTACGGCGATGGCGGGATGATGGTCACTCAGGACGAGACGCTGGCATCGCGTCTGCGCCGTCTGAGGGTACACGGAGGGATGAAGACTTACTTTCACGAAGAGGTGGGATACAACAGCCGTCTGGATGCCCTCCAGGCGGCCGTTCTCCTCGCGAAGCTTCCTCACCTCGAGGAGTGGAGCGCTGCCCGGCGCCGGAATGCCGACTATTACACTTC
>DATAIM010000503.1:0-8191 GCA_036262655.1 Gemmatimonadaceae bacterium
GGTGGAACATGGTGATGAGCGGAATGCTCACCGTATTCTTCTTTGCCCGGCTGTGGCGCAGAGCAAACGTGATGACCGACGTCGAGTTCGCCGAGATCAGGTACAGTGGCGCGCCGGCAAGCTTTCTTCGGGGGTTTCGCGCCCTCTATCTCGCGATTCCGATCAACCTCATCATCCTCGGCTGGGTCACACGGGCGATGATCAAGATTCTTACGATCTCGCTCGGAGTGTCGCCGCTTCTCGCCGTTGGCATCTGCTTCGTGATCACCGTCGTGTACTCGGTCGCGGCAGGATTATGGGCGGTGCTATGGACCGACCTGATCCAGTTCGTGATCAAGATGACCGCCGTCATCATTCTCGCCGTGTACTCGGTCAAAGCCGTTGGCGGCATATCCGCTATGAAACTGAAGCTCGCCGACCATTTTGGTTCAGGCGACGCTGCTCTGTCCGTTCTCCCGGTCTCGGTAACAGATACCGGTTTCCAGGCGTATCCGTGGATGCCACTGCTCGCACTCGCCGTCTTTCTCTCTGTTCAGTGGTGGGCCGCCTGGTATCCCGGAGCGGAACCGGGAGGAGGCGGTTACGTCGCCCAGAGGATCTTTTCCGCACGCACGGAACGTGATGGCGTTCTCGCGACTCTCTTCTTCCAGGTCGCACACTACGCGCTGCGTCCGTGGCCATGGATCGTAACCGGACTCGCAACGGTCATTCTCTACCCCGGTCTCGCGGACAAGGAATCGGGGTACGTGCACGCGTTCGTCGATTACCTGCCGACTCCCTGGAAAGGCGTGATGATGGCAGGCTTTGCCGCCGCGTACATGTCGACGGTGGGCACCCATCTCAACTGGGGTGCATCGTACCTCGTCAACGACTTCTACAAAAGGTTCGTAAACAAGACTGCAACCGAGCGTCATTACGTGACGATGGGTCGCGTTGCAACGGTGTTTCTCTTCATTGCCTCGATCGGTGTGACGTCTCAGCTCTCCTCCATCGAGCAGGCCTGGAAGTTCCTCCTTGCGCTCGGGGCAGGAACCGGACTCGTGCTGATACTTCGCTGGTACTGGTGGAGGATCAATGCGTGGTCTGAGATCAGTGCGATGATAGCGTCATTCGTCGTTTCCACGATTGCCTTCCGGGTCGTCCCTGGCCGCTTTGCCGCAGGCGACCCGAATGCAGATGCCACCATCATGCTGGTGACAGTGCTGATCAGTACGATTGTCTGGTTGAGCGTCACCTTCGCAACGAGCCCGGAGCCCGACAATGTTCTCGTTGCCTTTTACAGCCGGGTGAGGCCGGGCGGCAGCGGCTGGCGGCGGATTGCGGAGAAGGCTGGGTTTGGCGCCGAAGGGATCGAGGGTGGAGTACTGCCGTGGACGAACTGGATCGCCGGAATCGTGGCGGTGTACTCGAGTCTGTTCGGCATCGGAAAGCTGATCTTCGGGGAAACGCTGCTGGGGGTGGCAATGCTTGCTCTCGCTGCCGCGGCACTTGCCTGGATTTCCAGGTCCTTCCGGGAGATGAATATCACCGGTGAGGATCGGTCGGCTCTGTCACGGCAGCAGGCGCGGGAGACTACGGAAGCGGCCGCCCTACCATAGACGATTCCGACTTCTTACCTTTGAGAGGTCTCTGGAGGTTTACAAAATGTCATCATCGACAACATCAGATATAGAGCTGACGGTAACGCCAGGCGCTGCCGTGGAAGTAAGGAAATTCATGGAAGCCGAGGGCGTCACCGGCCACGAGGGCGGACTTCGCGTCAGCGTGCAGCCCGGCGGATGCAGCGGCTTCAAATACAGCCTCGTGATCGAGGATCGAAGCGCGGAAGACGACTTCATTCTCGACAACGACGGCTTCAAGGTGTTCGTGGACCCGTTCTCTGCGCAGTACATCTCCGGGGTGACGATCGACTATGTCACGTCGATGCAGGGTTCCGGATTCACGTTCAAGAACCCGAACGCGACGGGTGGCTGCGGCTGCGGTAGCTCTTTCACCGCCTGATTTGCCGATCCCGGCCGCACCTTTTTCGAGGGTGGTGAAATGAGGCATTTCACCGCCCTCGATTTTTTTGTTCTGGTCGCATATCTCGCCGGCACGACTGCGCTGGGTCTGTGGATAGGCCGAAAGCAGAAGAACGCGAGCGACTACTTCATCGCGGAGCGATCGATCCCGTGGTGGGCTGTGATGTTCTCGATCGTCGCGAGCGAAACCAGCGCCCTGACGTTCATCAGTATCCCGGGCCTGGCGTATGTCACAAACCTCGGATTCCTTCAGGTTGTGGCTGGCTACATCATCGGTCGCGTGGTCGTTGCCCTGGTGCTGCTGCCTCGCTACTACAAGGGCGAGCTGGTAACCGCCTACGCATTGCTCGAGAAGCGTTTCGGTCTCGCGACCCGGCGTTTCACGTCGATCGTTTTCATGGTTACGCGAGCTGTTGCCGACTCGGTGCGCGTTTTCGCAACCGCGATCCCCGTAGCACTTATTCTCGAAGGAACAGTTCCCGCTCAATACGTGAAACCGATGGCGATCCTGATTCTTGGAGCGCTCACGGTGATCTACACGTACAAGGGAGGAATGAAGGCAGTCGTCTGGACCGAGCTTCTCCAGGCCAGCGTCTACGTTCTCGGCGGCATCTCGGCGGTGATTCTTCTTGGTAAGACGGTACCGGATGGATGGAGTCATATCGCCGACGTCGCTCGCGGCGCCAACAAGCTCCGGGTGCTGGATTTCTATACAGGGTTTGACCGTCCACACACCATATTCGCGGGCCTGATTGGTGGAGCATTCCTGTCGATGGCCTCGCACGGCGCCGACCAGCTGATTGTCCAGCGCCTGCTCACCGCGCGGAGCCTGCGCGATGCGCAGAAGGCAATCATCGGCAGCGGCTTTGTAGTGTTCGCGCAGTTCACGTTGTTCCTGATGGTGGGTATCGGCTTGTTCGCGCTGTATGCCGGGAAAACCTTCCCCGCACCGGATGCGATTTTTCCAACCTTCATTCTCGAGCACATGCCGGCGGGTTTGATCGGTTTGATTCTCGCCGCGATTCTCGCTGCGACGATGAGCACGCATTCCGGCGCGATCAACTCGCTCGCTGCGGCGACCACACACGACATCTACCTGCCCCTGACGAAGCGCGACGCGAACGATCCGGCGACGCTCAAGTTCGGCAAGCTGAGCGCACTCGTCTGGGGCGTCGTGCTCACCGGCGGCGCACTGCTCTACAAGGAGCAGGGAACGCCAGTGGTGGTAATTGCGCTGTCGATCGCGTCGTTCACCTACGGTGCGCTGCTTGGCGGGTTCTTTCTCGGGATTCTGTGGCGAAGGGCGATGCAGCGCGACGCCATTACGGGGATGGCGGTTGCGATAGTCGTGATGAGCTTCATCGTGTTCGCGAAACAGCTCCTTCCGCTTCTCCCCTCCATGGCGGGCATGCTGACGACGTTTGGGAAGATCGCCTGGCCATGGTATGTGCTGATAGGCACGTCGATAACGCTGCTGGTTGGAATGGCATCTTCGCTTACACACGGCGACCGGGCGCGGCATCCGGATGACTGATTTCGTCGTCGGAGTCGACGGCGGCGGGTCGAAGACAAGAGTGATCGTCGCAGATGCCGAGGGCGGTGAGCTCGCCGACGTAACCGGCGCGGGATCGGCTATGGCGCCCGGCCGCGCAGATCATTCCGCGACGGTGATCGGTGATCTCGTCCGGGAGGCGATGGCCGAGGTAGCGATGAAGGGCATAAAGGCGCGCGCTCTTGTCGTTGGTGTGGCTGGTGTCGGTCGCCCGAACGAGAAACGCGCGCTGACCGCGGCGCTCGAGGACCTGGAGCTCGCGGAGGAAGTCGCCGTCGAAGGTGACGGGGAGATTGCGCTCACGGATGCCTTTGGCTTCGGGCCAGGCATCATCCTCATCTCCGGTACAGGCTCGATCGCCTACGGTCGCGGTCCGTCGCGCGTTCTTGCACGGTGCGGCGGGTGGGGACCTACGTTCGGGGACGAAGGGAGCGGAGCGTGGCTCGGTCGGAAATCCCTGGCGATCGTCGCGTCAGCGGCGGATGGTCGCGAGCCGGTCACCGCATTGACTGGTGCGATCCTCACCGCTGCTCAGCTCAATGAGCCAGCCGAGCTGATTCCGTGGGCGATCGCGGCAAGCCCAAAGGAACTCGCTGAGCTTGCGCCCGTCGTGTTCAACACGGCGAGCTCAGGAGACGTGCGCGCCAATGCGCTGGTTGGTCTCGCGGTCGAGGAGCTGGTGCTTCACATTCGCGCGCTCGCGTTGAAGCTGTTCATGGATGATCGCGCAGCGGTGCCGGTTGCTTTTTCCGGTGGTCTTCTGCAGAAGGGATCACTTCTTCGGAAGAAACTTGAGCAAAGACTGAAGTCTGCCGTGCCGGGCGCCCAGGTAAAGCAGGGAGACATCGTTCCGGCACGTGGCGCTGTAAAGTCGGCGTTAGCGCTGGCTGGTATCGACGTGGATTCGCGTTAGCGAGGCGTTTACAAAAAGCCGTTCAGAGCAATTGACCTGCGCAGGTCTGGGGATCAATACGCGCGAGTCCTTGTTTGTTTACCGCAGAGACAGCCGGGAACTGCAAACGCTTTGGTAAAAAAATCAAAGAGAGACTTTGATAAAGAAGCTTCCGCAATGCCCGTGACGCGTGCCTCGTTTTTCTCGGGGATCTCGGCCGCCTCAGCCGTCAATCATGCTGGAGTCGACCACTCGAGATAGCCGCGGGATTTGCAACAATGCTTATGCACCCCCTGCCGCGTTCTTAGCGCCTTTCGGGGTGACGTTCGAACTACCGGATAGCCCGCGGATCAGGCCGCTAGCGACGACTGAACTGGATCAGTAACCGGGACGAATTCACCTTCCCACCGCGCCATCACTACGGTCGCAAGACAATTGCCGACGAGGTTTACCGTAGTCCTCGCCATGTCCATGAGCTCATCCACCCCGAGGATAACGGCAACTGCCTCGAGCGGAAGCCCGAAGGCCGTGAGAGTGCCGGACAGAATTACGAGCGACGCACGCGGGACGGCCGCCACGCCTTTGCTCGTGAGCATCAGCGTCAACATCATGGCCAGCTGGTGCCCCAACGACATGTGAACGCCGGCAGCCTGCGCGGCGAACATTGCCGCCACGGCCAGATACAGTGTCGAGCCGTCGAGGTTGAACGAGTAACCGGTCGGCATGACGAACGCGACGATACGACGAGGCACGCCGATCGACTCCATCGCCTGCATCGCACGCGGGAGAGCAGCCTCGGATGACGTTGTCGAAAACGCGATGAGCGCGGGCTCTCGTACAACCCTTAGAAACTGCCGGAGGGGAACCTTGAAAATGATCGCCACCGGCAGAAGCACAAAGAGCATCAGCACCACAAGCGCGCCGTAAAGGGTCAGCACGAGCTTTCCCAGGTTCACGAGGACGCCAAGCCCGCTGTGTCCCACCGTCACCGCCATCGCCGCACCGATTCCGATAGGAGCGTACCGCATCACGATTCCGGTGAACTTGAACATCACCTCCGCAAGGCCTTCGCAGCCGGCAAGCACAATCTCTTTCGGTTTTCCCCTTACCTGTGAAAGCGCGACCGCGAAAAGAATCGAGAAAAATACGATTTGCAGAACTTCGTTCTTCGACGCGGCCTCGAAGAAGCTCTGCGGGACGACGTGCTCGAGGAAGCCGGCGCCTGTCGGAGTGTTGGCCGCCAGCGCTTTACCAGCTTCGGCCGACGCGTTGAGCACCACGCCATCCCCCGGGCGAACCAGGTTCGCGGCACCGAGGCCGATGAACAGGGCGAGAGTGGTGACAATCTCGAAGTAGAGAATCGACTTGAAAGCTAGACGGCCCACGCGCTTCATGTCGTCGCCATGCCCGGCGATTCCCACCACGAGAGTCCCGAAAATGATCGGCACGATGATCGACTTGATCATCCGGAGGAAAATCGTGGACAGCGGCTTCAGGGAGGTCCCGATGCTCGGGAACAGCCAGCCAATAAAAACGCCGATCACCATGGATATGAGAATCCACTTGGTGAGCGAGATACTCCTCAGAAAGCGCCAGATCGTCATGAGCTAAGAAGCGGGGATATCGTCCTGGCGGACAGTGCTTCCGCGCAGCGTCGAATGTCGGAACCCATACGTGAAGTAAAGTATCATGCCGATCACCAGCCATACAGCAAACCGCTCCCAGGCGCGGACTGGCAAACCGAACATCGTATATATGCAGGCCCCCGCACCGAGAATCGTAACCGGCCACACAAATTTCACGCGGAACGGGCGAGGGCGGTCCGGTTCAGTGTAGCGCAGAACAAGCACGCCGATGCAGACGATCGCAAATGCGGAGAGCGTGCCGATATTCGTGAGATCATAGATCTCGTTTTCGTCAGCAAGCAGAGCGCCGGCCGCCACCACGATTCCCGTAACGAGAGTAGTAATGTGCGGAACGCGGGTCTTCGGGTGAACCTTCGAAGCCCACCGGGGCAGAAGACCGTCGCGCGCCATCGCGAAGAAAATCCGTGGCTGGCCGTACTGGAATACGAGCAACACTGCGGTCAATGAAACGACGGCGCCGAGCGAGACGATCCAGCTCGCGGTCTGGAATCCGGCGAGAGTGAGAGCTTTCGCCAGGGGGTCCGCAGCCTTCAGGTCCTGGTAGGGCACCATTCCCGTCGCGACCGCGCCGACAATCACGTAGATCAGCGTACAGATTGCGAGCCCGCCAAGAATTCCGATTGGAAGATTGCGCTGTGGATTCTTCGTCTCCTCGGCGGCCGTGGAAATCGCGTCGAACCCGATGTACGCAAAGAAGACGATCGCAGCTCCCTGATGAATTCCCCGCCAGCCGTTCGGCGCAAACGGAACGTAGTTCGATGTATCGATGTGAAGCCCGCCGACGACGACGAACACGGTCAGCACGAGCAGCTTCACCACTACCATTATGTTGTTCGCGCGAGCGCTTTCCTTTACTCCGCGCATGAGAAGCCAGGTGATGGCCATGACGATCCCAAACGCCGGAATGTTCACGAGGACCGGAATGCCTGCGATGCGCGGTGCGGTCTTCAGCAATCCGTGAACGGCAGGATCTGAGCTGAGCAGCGCCGTCCGGTACCCGTGCGTGAGAAAGTCGGGTATGTGGAGGTTGAATACCGAAAGGAGCGAGTTGAAATAACCGCCCCACGCAACTGCGACCGCGACGTTACCAACCGCATACTCGAGAATGAGGTCCCATCCGATGATCCAGGCGATGACCTCACCGAGGGTTGCGTACGAGTATGCGTACGCGCTGCCTGCCTGCGGGATCATCGCCGCGAGCTCGGCGTAGCATAGTGCCGCGAGCCCGCATACGACGCCGAGGAGAATGAAAGAGATGATGAGTGCCGGGCCGGCGCCGTATCTGACAACGACGCCGGTTGGAAGAATCTCGCCGGCGGCGGCGGTTCCAATGGATGAGAAGATGCCCGCGCCGATGACGGCGCCGATCGCGAGCATTATCAAGTCACCCGCCCCAAGCGCCCGTTTGAGCGCGTTGGGGTGCCCTTCCTCGGCCAGAAGTTCGGCTATCGGCTTCCGTGCGAAGAGAGACATTCGTGGCTACTGCGCTTCGATACGCATTCCGTAGAACGATCGGTGGACGAAGAACAGCGATGCGAGCAGGAATGCACCCGCCAGTACGTGCCCGAGCATCGGTCCACGCTGCTGGGTCAACGAGACAGCAAGCTCGACCGCGAGAAGCCCGAACAGTGTCGTGAACTTGATGATCGGGTTGAGCGCGACGGACGATGTATCCTTGAACGGATCGCCAACGGTATCGCCGACGACCGTCGCAGCATGCAGCTCCGTTCCCTTCTGCTTGAGCTCGACCTCGACGATTTTCTTCGCGTTATCCCACGCACCCCCCGCGTTGGCCATGAAGATCGCCTGATACAGCCCGAACAGCGCGATCGATACGAGGTAGCCGATAAAGAAGTAGGGCTCGACGAATGCGAACGCGAGCGTCGAGAAGAACACCGTCAGGAAGATGTTGAACATTCCCTTCTGGGCGTACTTGGTGCAGATCTCGACAACCTTCTTGCTGTCCGTGACTGATGCCGCGGCGGCGCTCTCGAGGTTCATGTTCGCCTTGATGAACTCCACCGCCCGGTAAGCTCCGGTTGTCACCGCCTGCGTAGATGCCCCGACGAACCAGTGAATC
>DATAIM010000504.1:0-10511 GCA_036262655.1 Gemmatimonadaceae bacterium
GCCGCCGAGAGCTATGGAAGGCAACAGTCAGGTGGGGAAGGGCGTAGCGCGAGTATTGCGCAGATGGCGAGAAAGCTTCGGTGATCCTTGAGATAACGAGATGAAACCAGGAATCATCCCTTGGACCGTCCTCATAGCCTCGGCCTGCGTCAATCCTCCACCCCGATCAGCGCCGGCCCCGAGATCGGTCTCCACTTGGCCCGAAAGGGCAGTGCGAAGGGACATCCCGATCGGGCCGCAGATGCGGAAGGCGTTCGCTGCCGGTACACGCGATTCGAGTGGCGCGCCTGGCCGCCGCTACTGGCAGCAAAAGGTCGATTACCAGATCGAAGCCACACTCGATCCGTCGACCAACCAGATCCGCGGACAGGAGACCATCCTCCTCCACAACACCACCCCCGATACCCTGAAGACTGTCGTCCTCCGCCTTTACCAGAACTACTTCACGCCTCGCGTCGAGCGGAACGACTACATCACCGACCTCACCGACGGCGTGACCGTCGAGCGGCTTTCCATCAACGGGAATCCAATCCCGCTCGCCAACGAGAAGCAGTACGATCTCGATGAACGAATCGCCACCGTCACACCCCAGTCGGCAATTCTTCCTGGAGCTACCGCAAAGATTGAAACCGCGTGGCGGTTCACTGTTCCAGACGTCGACACCACTGTCCGCGGCCAGCGGATGGGGCGCTATCGGAGCTACCTCTACCAGGTCGCGCAGTGGTATCCGCAAGTCGCCATGTACGACGACCTTCGCGGCTGGGATACCGACCAGTACCTCGGCAACGGGGAATTCTTCAATCAGTTCGGAAGCTTCGACGTAAAGATCACCGTACCCGGAGGTTGGCTCGTCGGCGCAACGGGTGACCTGCTGAATCCCGGCGAAGTTCTCTCACAGCGAACGCGTGATCGCCTGGCGCTCGCAATGAGTGCCGACACGACGATCCACGTTGTCGAGGCGAGTGAGCGCGGCTCCAGCGCGACTGCGGGCGGCGCAACACTGACGTGGCATTTTCGTGCGCCACTCGTGAATGATTTCGCCTTTGCAGTATCACGCGACTACGTCTACGACGCGACGCACGCGACCATTCCCGGAAAGGGAAAGATCCCGATTCACGTTCTGTATCTCCCGAAACACACGCTCTACAGGACGAACAATACCGCCCAGTTCGGACGCAAAGCGCTGGAGCAGTATTCGAGCTTCCTTTTCCCGTACGAGTTTTCGCAGGGTACGATCGCCGATGGCCCTGAAACGGGGATGGAATACCCGATGATCATCTTCAGCGGCTCGAGCCTCGGCGTCACCGTCCACGAGTTCGGTCATCAATGGTTCCCGATGATGGTCGGATCAAATGAAACCCGCCACGGGTTCATGGACGAAGGCTTCGACGAGTACGTCGTCGCCGCGGCAGTAGCTGCGATCACCAATCAGCCGGCGAATTTTCAGAATCGCGCGGCTGGATACCGGCGCGTTGCGGGCAGCGAGCTCGAGGCGCCAATGACATGGCCCACCGATCATGCGGGGCCGTACTCGAGCGTCGCGACTTACAGCAAGGCCGAGGTCGCCTTGAATGCGCTCGGCGGAATCGTGGGCGATTCGGCGGTCCAGCGGGCGCTCGCCACCTATGCTCGCGACTGGAAATACAAGCATCCCTCGCCGTGGGACTTCTTCTTCTCGATGAACAGATCCCTGCGGCGTGACCTCGGGTGGTTCTGGTACGGCTGGTTCTTCACGAACTACACGTTCGACCAGGCGATCGAATCAGTAACGATCGAGCGCGGTGACGCGGTGATCCGCATTAGGGACAAAGCAGATCTCGCCATGCCGGTGATTGCTCTTGTCGAGTTCACCGACGGCACGCGTCAGACGACGACGTTGCCGGCCGAACTGTGGTTCGCCGGATCGCGCAAACTTTCCGCTCGAGTGCCACTCGGCGGAAGAACCGTGAAATCAGTGAGTCTCGATCCTGACAATCGGTTTCAGGATCTCTTTCGCGGTGATAATGTCTGGCCGAGGCAGTGAGGGTCACTGCCTCGGAAGTCAGGCAGGCGGCAGCTTCCCAGTGTAGGCGCGCCATCCAATCGCCGCGCCCCGCTTGGCGATGATCTGGCTCAATCCCGCGGCGAGAGCGCTTGCCGCCGTCCATGCGAGCGCATCGGTCCAGCCGGTTCTGGGTGATTCCGGCTTCTTCGGCGGATCATCGGAAGTCACCATCCGCCAGCCCGTCGCCATCGACCGCTCCACGAGCGTGCTTGCGAGCATCGCGGCCCCCGCTCCAACTACCATCCACGTCAATTTCTGGCTCGCTTTCCGCTCGGCTTTGTTCATCGGGAGCTATCTCTGCGCGTATACCGTAGTGCGGCCCGCGCGGTCGAAGGTGAGTATGTCGTACCTCTCCCTGGTTGCACCCTCCATGCCGGGCGACCCCGCTGGCATCCCCGGCACGGCAAGACCTGCAATTGCCGGTTTTTCCTTGAGCATCCGGTGAATCAGATCTGCGGGAACGTGGCCTTCGACTGTATAATCACCTACCGTCGCCGTGTGACAGGCCTGTAGCTCCTGTTTCACGCCGTACTTGCTCTTCACGGCCGAAAGATCGGGCATGTCCATAACCTCGACCTTGAATCCATTCTGCTCGAGGTGCTGTATCCACGCCTTGCAGCATCCGCAGTTGGGATCCTTGTAAACCTTGATGGGCACTCCGGACGCCGACGCCACCTTGACGGCGGGAGCAGTCGATGCAGTGCCCGGCGCTGCGGGCTCGATCACTTTCGCGCGATCATCGGCATCGCTGACATTACTCTGTTTCGTGCACGCGCCGGCAGCAAACGCCAGCACAATTATCAAACCGTTAGTACGCATTCGAGTCATCAATCCTCCTCTGTCGGGGCGCCGGCTTCCAGCCACGCGCGCCAGCCACCAGCCATGGATGCGACGTTCGTGTAACCCATCTTCTGAAGAGCGTCCGCTGCAAGAGCTGCACGGTAACCACCACCGCAATACAGTATCAGCTCCGCGTCCTTGTCGGGAACGACCTTCTCGATGTCGCGCTCGATGATACCCTTGCCGAGGTGATCGGCTCCTTTTGCGTGTCCCTCGGCCCACTCGCTTTCTTCCCTGACGTCGATCAGTCGTGCATCTCCGCCATTTACCGCCTTGAGAGTTTCGTCCACGCTGATCTCGCGAATCCGCGTCTTGGCGTTCGCGACGATTGCGAGAAAACCCGGCGAGTGGTCGGGATGGGCGCTCATTTCTTTCCGTCCAGCTGCGCTATCGTCTTCGTGGAGGGCTGGCGCGTACGCTGAAGGCGCGCGGCCACTTCCTCGGCTCGCGATAGCGCGCGGAGCACGTTTTCACCCGCCAGCTTCTTCAGGTCGTCGTCGGACCAGCCGCGATGAACGAGCTCCGCAAAGAGTGCGGGATAGGTCGAGACGTCCTCGAGTCCCTTGATCGTAACGCTGATGCCGTCAAAGTCTCCGCCGATCCCGACGTGGTCAGGTCCGACGATCTTCCTCACGTATTCGATGTGGTCGGCGACCATCGGGAGCGTGACCTGAGGCGGCGGATGCGAGACCCGCCACGCCTCGCTCTCCCGCTTCACAGCGGCAGAATCCGCTCCGACGCGAGTCCGGATCTCCCGTACTGCCTGCGCGAATCCTCGATCGTAATCGGTGAATTCCTTCGATATGAAGCCGGGCACGAAGGTGATCATTACGACACCTCCGTTAGTCGAGACACGTCTCAGGATCGAGTCCGGCACGTTGCGCGGGACGTCCACGAGCGCGCGTGCATTCGAGTGGGAGAAGATCACCGGAGCTTCGGTCACGTCGAGCGCATCGCTCATCACGGCTGGCGAGACGTGCGACAGGTCCACAAGCATTCCGAGTCGGTTCATCTCGCGAACTACTTCCTTGCCGAACTCAGTGAGTCCGTCGTGTTTCGCGGAGTCCATAGCGGCATCGGCCCATTCCGTCGTGACGTTGTGCGTGAGCGTCATGTACCGCGCGCCGAGTGCGTAATATGACCGAAGCGCGCCCAGCGAGTTCTCGATGGCGTGGCCACCTTCGAGCCCGAGAAGAGACCCGATGCGCTTGCGCTTGAATGCATCGCGAATGTCTTGCGCGGTGAGGGCCAGCTGAAGCTGGTCCGGATACATCGCGATGACGCGGCGCGCGATGTCGAATTGCTCCAGCTGCATCCGGGCATAGCCGTAGGCCTTGACGTCTCCCGGAGTATAGATGGACCAGAACTGCCCTCCGACCAGTCCCTTTTTGAGACGCTCGAAGTCGGTGTGACCCCGCGTTCGCGTTCTCAGGTCGTAGGCCGCGACGTCCATCGGGGCGATGGTGTCTTCCCTGATCACCCACGGGAGATCGTTGTGGCCATCGACCAGCGGGCTCGAGGCGAGTATTCGCCGCGCGCGCGCCAGGTCCTTGTCAGTCGCCTGTGCTGACACAGCTGACACGCCGAGGAGAGAGAGCAGCGCTAAGGTGATTGTGCATTTCATTGACTCGTGCCTGCTCGAGGAAACCCAGGGGAAAGCCAAACATAACGCGCTGGACTGGCCTGCTCCATGTGGCTAGAATCCGCCAATGAAAACGGACGCAGCGAACGCTCTCGACTTTGGGGATCAGGAATCTCTGGATGCCGCTCTCTCCGAGAGCGTCCGCGGGCTGCACGAGTCAGGAATTCTGAAGATCACGCGCCAGGTGCGTGGCATGCTCGCGCGTGGTGAGACAGTCGTCAACCTCACCGTTGGCGATTTCGACCCGCGGTATTTTCCGATTCCGAAGAAGCTCTCGCAGGCCATTCAGGATGCGGTCGCGCGTGGCGAGACGAACTATCCGAATCCCGAAGGACTTCCCGCGCTGCGGCAGGCGATCTCCGATCATGTATTTCGAACGGCCGGCGTTCGGTACCCGCTCGACGCGATAGTCGTGTGCAGTGGAGGACGACCGGTTCTTTACGGCGCCTATCGCGCAATCGTGAATCCCGGGGACAAAGTCCTGTTCTCCGTGCCGTCGTGGCAGAACGACGCGTATTCATGGATCACTGGTGCGGAATCGATTGCGGTCGAAGCCTCTGTGGATACCGGTTTTCAACCGACACTCGAGCAGCTGCGGCCGCACTTCGCCGAAGCTCAGATGCTTTGTATCTGTTCACCCGGCAATCCCACCGGGACGGTGATGGCCGAACAGCAGCTGCGCGAGATTCTCGAGGCCGTGGTGGCGGAGAACCGCGAGCGCGAACAAAGTGGGCGGCGTCCGATGTTCGTGCTGCACGACCAGATGTATGGCGCGCTCGTGTCGGAAGGACAGCGTCATGTTTACCCCGCTGCTATCGTGCCCGAGTCGGCGCGCTACGTCATCTCGGCCGATGGAGTCTCGAAGGCGTTCGCGGGAACCGGGCTTCGGTTGGGATGGATGCTCGTACCGCCGGCATTGGGAGCGAGAATACGTGATCTGCTGTCGCATGCGGGGGCGTGGGCGCCGAGGCCGGAGCAGGCGGGGGTTGCGGAATTTCTGCGTGATGCCGCGGCGATTGCCGAGTTCCGGACAGAAATGGATGCGCGGTTACGAGAGCGGCTCCAGGCGATGCGTGACGGGTTCGAAGATCTGAAATCGAAGGGGTATCCAGTCGATTCGGTCAATCCGCAGGGTGCGATTTATTTCTCGGCCCAATTCCGGCTTCATGGGAAGTCTGCGGCCGGCAAGGTATTGCGGACGGACGATGACATCCGGTGCCTGCTGCTGGAGCGCGCCGGCATGGCCGTGGTGCCGTTTCAGGCCTTTGGCGTGCGGCAGAACACGGGATGGTTCCGCCTCTCGGCGGGGGCGGTTTCAATGGACGAGCTGAACGGGCTTTTTCCGCGGCTCGAGGCGATGCTGGAGGAAGTGCACGGGGGTGCGTCCGAGGGGGTTGAGGGGGCGAAAGCCGAGGAAGCACAAGTCGGATCTGCCTGAAACTCCGGGGGCTGCGACTCCGTCCGGTATTCATGTTCCTCGATCCCGGTGCCCTCTTCATGCTTGCGGTGCTCGTAGCCGTAACCGGTTATGTCGCGAGAGGTCTCATGGCCTCGTGGCACAAGCTGAATCGGGGCGAAAAATCAGACAGTACCAGTGTCAGTGACATGGAAGAGCGAATGCGGAAAGTCGAGGCAGCGACGAGCAGTCTCCTTGTCGACGTTCATTCCATCCGAGAGAAGCAGAGATTCATGGCCCGTCTTCAGGCCGGTGTGCCCCCTCGCGAGCAGGCCGTGACCCATCCCGATGCGAGAGCTGAGGGCGAGCTCTCGCCGATGCACACTCAGAGCATGCCCGTCATTCCGCGAGCGCGATAGCCGCTACGTCGCCGGCAGCGTTGGTTTGTCGGTGGCGATCGGCTCCCGTGTTTTCGGTGATCTGATTGCGTCCGGCTCCGCAACTTGTGGATCGTTCGCGTCAGCGTCGTTCGCCTGGGGCTGCCGTTTCAGGAGTGTGAGGATCGTGTAGACCGCTACCGGCTCCTGATCCTGATTCGTGACTTCCACGTCCCATGCGACGACGCCCTGCGGTACCACCTCAGGCGGTGTTTCCTTCGCTGTTTTCTGCTTGCAGGTAAGGCGGACCTGGATCGTGTCGCCCGCGTAGACGGGCTTCACGAATCGGAGGTTATCGAGGCCGTAATTCGCGAGTACCGGCCCTGGCGCCGGGTCGACGAACAATCCCGCCGCGGCGGAGAGCACGAAATATCCGTGTGCCACACGCTTCTCGAAGATGGATTCTTTCGCCGCGATGTCGTCCATGTGCGCGTAAAAGAAATCTCCGCTGATTCCCGCGAAGTTGACCACGTCGCTTTCGGTGATGGTTCGGCGGTGTGTGATCAGTGTGTCGCCGATCTGGAGCTCGTCGAAGTATTTCCTGAATGGGTGGACTCTATCCGTCGGTTGGGCAGCCCCCTTGATCCATTCATTCGAGACGCGGGTCAGTGTAGCGGGTGAACCCTGAAGTGCTGTCCGCTGCATGTAGTGGAGCGCACCGCGCGCGCCGCCGAGCTCCTCCCCTCCGCCAGCGCGGCCGGGTCCGCCGTGTACGAGGCCGGGGAGCGGCGAGCCGTGTCCGGTGGATGTTTTCGCAGTCGTGCGGTCCCCGATCATGATGCGCCCGTGATGTGAGGCCGTGCCGAGTACTACCTCGCGCGCAACGCGATCATCTGAAGTGAAGAGGGAGCCAACGAGGCTGCCGCGTCCAAGTTTTGCAAGCTCGACTGCTTCGGCGACGCTCTTGTACGGCATCACTGTGTTGACGGGTCCGAACGCTTCGATCGTGTGCGGTGCTTCAGTCGAGAAAGGATCGTCGCAGTAGAGCAGAGTAGCGGGGAAGAACGCGCCCTTCGATTTGTCTCCGGCCGCGACCTCGAAGTTGTCGAGATCGCCGAACACCATCTCGGAGCCATCCTTCAGGCACTCGACGTTTTTGCGAACGTCATTGACCTGGGACTTGCCGACGAGCGGACCCATTCGAATTCCTTCCGCTTTCGGGTCGCCGATTTTTACTCCCGCGAGTCGCTTCGAGACGGCCTTGATGACGTCGTCGACGAGTGGCTCGGGGACGATCGTTCTCCGGATCGCGGTACATTTCTGTCCCGCCTTCACCGTCATTTCGCGAACGACTTCCTTCACGAAAAGGTCGAACTCGTCCGTTCCGGGAACTGACTCGGGGCCGAGCATCGAGAAGTTGAGCGAGTCGGCTTCCTGGTTGAAGCGAACGGAGTTCTCGACTATCGCCTTTCCGGATTTCAGTTTGCGGCCTGTTGTAGCGGAGCCGGTAAAGGTGACGACGTCCTGTCCGCCAACGTGGTCGAGCAGATCTCCTGTTCCCCCAACGATCAGCTGGAGTGCGCCTTCGGGCATGATCTTCGACTCGATCATCGCGCGCACCATGCCATGTGTGAGATACGAGGTGATTGTTGCCGGTTTGACGATCGCCGGCATTCCGCCGAGGAATGTGGGGGCGAGTTTTTCGAGCATTCCCCAGCAGGGGAAGTTGAACGCGTTGATGTGGACTGCTGTGCCTTCGAGAGGCACGCAGATGTGCCGTCCGACGAAGGTGTTGTCCTTGGAGAGCGGCTCGACGCTTCCTTCCATATAGAAGGTCTCGTTCGGAAACTCGCGTCGACCTTTGCTCGAATATGCGAAGAAGGTCCCGATGCCGCCTTCGATGTCCACCCACGAGTCGGTTTTCGTTGCACCGGTGGCTTCGGAGAGCGTGTAGAACTCGTCTTTGCGCTCCATCAGGTACTTGGCCATTTCCTTGAGCATGCGTGCGCGCTCGTGGAACGTCATGGATCGTAATTTCGGACCGCCGACGTTGCGGGCGTACTCGAGCATTCCCTTGAAGTCGAGTCCTTCGCTCGTCGCTTCGCCGATTGTTTCACCCGTGACGGCGTGTACGAGGTCGGTGCCGCGGCCGGTGCCTTCGATCCATTCACCCTGTACGAAGCTGCGGAGTTTCTCGGTCAAGTCTTCCTCGTTCCTTTCAAGTTCTTAGCGCAGTGTTTCGCGCAGTGTCCTGTATGTCGTGTGCTGCGTTGGCCTGTCCGGTGGAATCTCGCGCAGCGGCTCGACTGCTTCGAGGCTTTGACGGAGCTGATCCGGCAGCGATTGATAGAGTCTGGTGCCTTCGGTTTTCCAGGCGATCATTTCGTCGGTTACGTCCTTGACGATCTTGGCTGGATTTCCGACGACGACTTTGCGAGGCGGAATCTCCATCTCCGACGGAATGAAGCAGAGCGCACCCACGACGCACTCGGCCCCGATGACAGCGTTATCCATGACGACGGCGTTCATGCCGATGAGCGAGTTGCGTCCGATTCGCGCGCCGTGGACTATTGCCCCGTGTCCGATGTGTGCGCTTTCCTCGAGAACGACCGTCACTCCCGGGAACATGTGCACTGTGCAGTTTTCCTGAACGTTGCAGCCGTCCTCGATGATGATGCCGCCCCAGTCGCCACGGATTGCTGCTCCGGGCCCGACGTAGACATCACGACCGATGATGACGTTGCCGGTTACGGTTGCATTCGGATGAATGAATGCCGACTCGTGGATGACCGGGATGAATCCTTCGAACGCGTAGATGTTCGACGCCGTCACACGCGCTCGATGATTGTCGCCATGCCCTGGCCGACGCCGATGCACATAGTGCAGAGTGCGTACTGCCCGGCCGTTTCGCGCAGCTCGTGTGCGGCGGTGAGAAGGAGCCGTGCTCCGGACATCCCGAGGGGATGGCCAAGGGCGATGGCACCGCCATTGGGGTTCACGCGTGGGTCGTCGTCCGGGATACCGAGCTCGCGGAGGCAGGCGAGTGATTGTGCGGCGAAGGCCTCGTTGAGCTCGATGACATTCATCTGATCGAGTGTGAGGCCGGCGCGCTCTAGTGCCTTTCGTGATGCGGGGACGGGGCCCATGCCCATGATGCGCGGTTCGACGCCGGCTGCTGCTGAGGCAACGATTCGTGCCAGCGGCTGGAGCCCGAGATTTTCGACAGCTGATTCGGATGCGATGAGCAGTGCTGCTGCGCCGTCGTTGATGCCAGACGAGTTGCCTGCCGTTACAGTACCCTTGCCGTCGGTGCGGAACGCAGGCTTTAGCTTCGCGAGTATCTCGAGCGTGGTATTCGGACGGACGAACTCATCGTCCTTGAAGATCTCCGCTTCCTTCCCTTTTTTCTCGGCCGGAAGAGTGACCGGGGCGATCTCGCGGTCGAATCGTCCCTTTGATTTTGCAGTTGCGGCTTTCATCTGCGAGCTGCACGCGAACACGTCCTGATCTTCGCGCTCGATACCGTATTGCTCGGCTACGTTCTCCGCGGTCTGACCCATGGCGTCTATACCATAGGTATCGCGCATTTTCGGGTTCACGAAACGCCACCCGATGCTCGTGTCGAACAGTTCGGCGTTGCGGGCGAAAGGCTGTGTGGCTTTCGAGAGGACGTATGGAGCGCGTGTCATATGCTCGACGCCCCCGGCGATGAACAGGTCTCCGTCGCCAATTGAGGCGGCGCGGGCGGCGTTGACGACGGCGTTCATGCCTGAGGCGCAGAGCCGGTTTACCGTCTCGCCTGGAACGGACGTGGGCAGGCCGGCCAGCAGGAGAGCCATGCGGGCGACGTTGCGGTTGTCTTCGCCCGCCTGGTTGGCGCAGCCCATGATGACGTCGACGATCGATTCGTGGTCGATTGCGGGGTGACGCTCCATGAGGGCGGCGATGACGTGTGCAGCGAGGTCGTCTGCGCGGACCTGGGAGAGGGAGCCGGTGAAGCTGCCGATGGGCGTGCGGACCCCATCGACGATGTAGGCGTTTGTCGTCACCTCTGTAAATCTAAGGGGTGGCCTGATGGTAAGCTCTTGGCGACGCTCTGATTTCGCGTGTGTCGATGCGATGACGTTGTTCCGGTCTGGCGGGTTGAACCTTCCTGGATGCCATTGCCGCTTGTACCGCTTCCTCACCTCCACGGTCCTCCTGAGCCCGAGC
>DATAIM010000505.1:0-1764 GCA_036262655.1 Gemmatimonadaceae bacterium
CGAACCTGGATGTTGCCCCGCATCGGGAGCGACATGGTGATCGTCTCTCCCCGCTCCAGCTCGCACTGCGTGCCCGGCTCCGTCTCCGCATCGACTATTCCGGGAGTCGCCTCGTTGAAGTCCTTCCGGAATCTTTCGAACAGCTCTTCGGGGGTGAGAACGCTTCCACTGATGTCAGCCCAGATACGCTTTCTTTTCAGTGCTCCCACGCCCTCCTCGGGAAGCTGCTCGGGCTGCGCGTCCGCCAGCTTTTTCAAACCTTCCTCCAGAAATGTTGGTTGCACGTGAAAGACGGCCGTGAGCGCGTTTCCGCCCGGCGTCCGGATGATATTCCCTTCCTTCAGCATCGTCAGCTGGCTTTCGTTGACAGGGAGAGCGAGCCCCACAAAGTCTGCGGCGGCAGATGCGGCGCTTGCAAGAAATCCCGGGACCGGTATCCGCGCAGGCTCGCGGCCCGTAAGAGCCGATAACCGCTCGATCAGGTCATTCGTCGAAGTCTGTTCGACTCCCGCAATTTCGAGAATCCGACCATGGAGATCCGTTCGCTCAACGGCCTCCGCGATTGCCTCCGCGACATCACCGACCCATACGGGCTGAAACGGGTCATCGCCGCCATCGATCACTGGTATCGCAGGATATGTCCGCACCATTCGGAGGAGCAGCGACACGACTTCATCGCCGGGTCCGTACACGTTGCCCGGCCGAAGAATAATCCAGCCGCCCTGAAACCGATCGACCAGCTTCTCGGCTTCCCTTTTCGAGCGGTGATAAGGAGACTCACCGCGATCGGCGCCGAGCGATGAGATGTAAATGAAGCGGCCCACTCGAGCTCGCTCGGCCTCGCGGATCATGTTGCGGGTACCGCCGACATTCACGCCCTCGAACGTCGATTCCGGGGGCGACTCCGCCACTATGCCCGCGACGTGCAGGACGACATCGCAGCCGTCGGCACTGCCCCTCAGTTTTTCAGCGTCGGTAACGCTGGCCGGCCACGCTTCGACGGATTCCCATTGCTCGAAGTCGTGAAGCGCGTTCCTGCTCAGCAGCCGCACCTGATGACCGCGCTTGCAGAGCTCCGTAACAACTGCCTCACCCACCACCCCGGTACCACCCGTTACCAGCACTTTCATCGACGACAATTCCTTGATTGATCCGGTTGCAGTCAGGGCAGAATGAATGCCACCTGTCTTCGTTGAAGCGTGGCGTGGGTCCCGGCGCGTGACTATGGCCTCCGCGTCCTCGTCCAATTGACGGGCAGGTACGCACGCGCCCCCGGGGGAAGAATTGAGATTCAGTCGGATTGCTTTCGGTATCGCCCTGCTCTGCGGTTGCGGCGGCGGCGAAGATTCGTTCATAGTCGGCGCTGCCGGTCCGTGGAAAGAGGGCTATGGCCTCATGAGCCGCCGCGGAATCGATCTCGCGGTGCACGAGATCAATCGGGGCGGAGGGATCAAGGGCGTGCCGTTGAAGGTCCTCACGCGTGACGACGAAGCGAATGGGTCGCGGGCGGCGGCGATCGCTCAGGAATTTGTCGCGAACCCATCCGTGCTTGCGGTAATCGGCCACGTCAATTCGGGGGCGATGCTCGCGGCGTCGCGCATTTACGACGGCGAGCTCGCCGCAATTGCAACGACCGCGTCGTCTCCTGACCTCACCGGCGTATCTCGCTGGACATTCCGCGTAATCTCGAGCGACTCCCTCAACGGGGTTACTCTGGCGCGGTTCGCATCGAGAATCGGCGGTACGTCGGCGGCGCTCAAGCAT